>RGVD01000100.1 GCA_010027395.1 Bacteroidota bacterium | reverse complement strand
TTCGCAGCCTAAATTTTAAAATATGCTACGTTCAATGACGGGTTTTGGTATTGCAGAAACCGAAACCAACAAAATAAATATAAAGGTGGAAGTGAAGTCGCTCAATGGAAAATTTTTTGAGTTAAACCTTCGCATGCCCCGTCAATGGCAGCATAAAGAATCGGAACTACGTAGAGATTTGAGCAAATGGGTGGAACGTGGTTCGGTTACTGTTAACATCAACCTAAGCTACAAACAAGCCGAAGATGTGGTATCACCCATTAATGCAGATGTAGTAACATACTATATCAATCAGCTAAAGCCCATTTCAGAAAATGCAGGCATTGAACTAAGTCAGTTGTTAAACAATGTGTTTGATATGCCTGGTGTGCTTACCAACAAAGACAATGAAAGCAATGATGAAGATTGGAAAATCATACTCCAAACAGTAAAGGATGCTTTTGATAATTTTGAATCTTTCAGAAAAACCGAAGGCAATATGCTATTGGGTGAGTTAGAAAAACTATGTCATTCAATATTGGCTAAGCTCACTGAAATTGAGCCATACGAAGAGCTTCGTATACAAAACATCAAGGAAAAAATTAACAAAGAATTATCAAAGCTAAACAGCGATTTGGTAGACAAAAATCGTTTTGAGCAAGAGTTGATTTACTACATTGAAAAACTTGATATCAGCGAAGAAAAAGCAAGATTGAAACAACATGGTGATTATTTCTTAAAAACCGTAAAAGAACTTTCAAGCGGTAAAAAACTTTCGTTTATTGCGCAAGAAATCGGTCGCGAAATAAATACCATTGGCTCTAAAGCCAACGAGGTTAATATCCAACGCAGGGTGATTGAAATGAAAGACGACCTAGAGAAAATAAAAGAACAAATAAACAACGTGTTGTAAGGAAAAGCATGAGAAACAAAGCTGTCATATTTTGTGCCCCATCAGGCAGTGGAAAAACTACCATCGTAAAACATTTATTGTCGGTTAATGATAATTTGATGTTTTCGGTTTCGGCCTGCACACGCAAACAAAGACCAAACGAAGTGCATGGCAAAGATTACTATTTTATCAATGTTGATACCTTCAAACAAAAAATAGAAGCCCACGAATTTATTGAATACGAAGAGGTGTATGGTGGCAATTACTATGGCACTCTAAAATCAGAAATGGAAAGAATTTGGGCCTTAAACAAAACCGTAATTTTTGATGTGGACGTTGAGGGTGGCTTAAACCTAAAAAACTATTTTGGCGATCAAGCTTTGGCGGTATTTGTAAAACCACCCAATATTGAAGAGCTTGCACGCAGGCTCAGAGAACGCTCAACAGAGACCGAAGAAATGCTTCGTGTTAGGGTGGGGAAAGCCGTCCTTGAATTGGATTATGAAGCTCGATTTGATATCGTATTGGTGAATGATGTGCTTAGCAATGCGCTTAGCAATGCTGAGCAATTGGTTTCTGATTTTTTAAAATAATTAAACCTTCTAAAAGTTTTTAAGATGCGTATCGGTTTATTCTTCGGCTCATTTAATCCCATTCATTCTGGGCATTTGCTAATAGCAAATTACATGGTCGACTTTACCGATATGGATAAG
The DNA here is from genome assembly GCA_010027395.1 of Bacteroidota bacterium. Classification (GTDB taxonomy): domain Bacteria; phylum Bacteroidota; class Bacteroidia; order UKL13-3; family UKL13-3; genus RGVD01. Next base: position 7,707 of record RGVD01000100.1, on the reverse strand, counting down.
ATATGGTTTGTTATCTCACCACAAAATCCATTTAAAGTAAATGATGATTTGCTTGACGAAAAGCAAAGGCTTAATTTATTGAAACTAGCTATTGAAGATGACACAAGGTTTGAAGCTTGTGACATTGAGTTCTCGCTTGATAGACCTAGCTACACCATTCATACATTAAGCCATTTAAGCAATCTTTATCCTGAGCATACCTTCGTACCCATTATTGGTGGAGATAATTTGCAGAGTTTTCATAAGTGGAAGGACTATGAAAAAATCTTGGATAAGCATGAATTATATGTATACCGAAGAGCCGGATTTCACGAAAATCCCTTGTTAGCCAATCACCCAAAAATAAAATTGTTTGATGTGCCGCTTCTTAATATTTCGTCAACCTATATCCGTGAAATTTTGCATGCAAGCAAAAGCATTCACTACCTAGTGCCTGAAAAAGCGCGATTGGAAATTTTGCGTTTGGGCTTGTATCAATAAATCACATTTATACTTAAGAGCCAAAATCTGCAGCCAATAATTGTTTTTGCGCCATTAAGATAATTTGACAATTTAGCGAATTGTCTTTTTTTTGATACAATTAACTTGAGGTTGAATAAAAAATACTCCCACACCTATTTAAATAGTAATTAGTTTCGTATGAATGATTCTAATCAATAAATACGAGCCAGAGATAAGTATAGATGATGCCTTTGTAAACATTGTGCATCAGTACAATGAGTTGAAAAAAATCTATGAATTTATTGATTTGCCAGAGCAATTCAGAGATTTAGAAAAGAACAACAGTGCTATACTTCGCAATTACTATTCTAATGCGATTGACCATAATTTACTTGACATAAAAAGTGTCAAATACATTATTAATAAAAATGTTAAGCCAAATAGCTTAAGCGAAAGAGCTGTATACCAGTATATGAAAGCAGAGCAATATTTGAACGAAGTGTCAAATGAGTCTCTATCTCTTTCAATGGTTTATCATCTTCATAAAATATTAATTACCGATTTATACAACACCCATTCTGAAGTAAGTTTATTTAACAAACAAGTACCTCGTCAGGCCGAAAAACTTACTACAGAAGCGGAATTACAACTTGAATCTCTTTTTGAATTTTTAAATAGTGATAGCGAATTTCATCCCATTGTTCAATCGTGGATGCTTAATTTTAGAATTTTAGAAATGCAATTATTTGCTGAAGGCAAAAGCCGCATAGCTTGTCTCTTGCAAAATTTTTGGTTGAAAAAAAATGACATGGACTTGCATGGTTTGCTAACTGTTGAGCATGAAGTTTACCTGAATAAAATCGAGTATCGTTCATATTTTATTGAACACAGACCTTCGCCTGATGAAAAAGTAGACGGTGAAGATAAATTTGACCTGAATCACCAATTGGCATTTGGTTTGAAAATGCACAGCTCACAACTCAATAGGATTGAATCTTTATTACAATCATATTTTCGTAAACAAGTTGACTACGAGAAATTAAATCCAAGGCAAAAAAACATAATGAACTATGTTTTCAAGCGTGGATATAAATTGAAAGATATTGATGAGAGCATCATTAACAAGCGTCAAAAGCTTATTATGTATATCATTCAACATCGCGGATTCATTTCTACAAAAGACTTAGTAAGCGAGTTTGGATGTAATAGAAAAACCATTCAAAGAGATTTTACTTTGCTTTTGGAATTGGGCTTGGTAAAAATTATAGGTGCAGGTAGTGCCCTGAGGTATGCCTTAAACCTTCGCGACCACCAATCATCAGAACTTGACCAATACAATGCTTCGTTCATTAAAGATTCGGAAGAACAAATGATGAAAATGGCAATGGATTCTGATAGCGAAAGCAACTAATTCATGCTATTCAAAGCTAGTTTAGATAGCTTAGCCAAAGGTATGAGTATAGCCATACTCATTTTATTTCTTGGCATAGGAGCTTCTATAGTTTACAATTTAGATTCCACAAATCCTACCGAAATAGCGCTTTGGGCGGCATTTTTGATTGAATCAATCTTCTTAGGCATTTATCTTTTCTGATACTTATACGCTCCTCAAGCTTATCTTGTTGAAAGTGATAGAATCAAAATCATTAGACCAATTGGCAAGGTTGATATCAGATTTAATAATATTTCGAGTATCAGATTAGTTGACAAATCAGAAATAAGAACTCTTATCAGAACTTTTAGTGCAGGGGGTTTATTTGGTTATTATGGCTATTATTATTCATCCTCGTTAGGCAAATTGATTTTATATACCACCCAAAGAAAGAACCTTTTAGTTATTGAGCAAAAAGTGGGAAGAAAAATCCTCTTATCACCTGATGATACAAGCTTGGTTGAAACCTTGATTACAAAATTCAAAAATTGATAGGCGTTTTTTATCTGTTAAATATCAGTTGTATAATTTTGTGTCAGGGGTTTGTTTTTAGCCAATAAAACATATTTTTGCAACACTTTTTAAATACCTACAAAACACATAATTATGTCAAAATCAGGAGTTATAGCTCAGGTAATTGGTCCAGTAATCGATGTACGTTTCGCAGACAACAGCGAAAAACTGCCAAAAATTTATGATGCTTTATACATCAGCCGCGCTGATGGTTCACGAATTGTACTTGAGTGCCAACAGCATTTAGGAGAAAACATGATCCGTACCATTGCCATGGAAGGAACAGAAGGATTAGTAAGAGGTATGGAGGTTCATCCATTAGGTACGCCAATTGCTATGCCTGTTGGAGATCAAATTCGTGGTAGACTTTTTAATGTAGTGGGTGATGCCATCGATGGTATGACTGCTATGCAGAATACTGAAGGAACTCGCTCAATTCACCGTGAAGCTCCTCGTTTCGAAGATTTATCAACTACCGCAGAGCCTTTATATACAGGTATTAAGGTAATCGATTTAATTGAGCCATACTCAAAAGGTGGTAAAATTGGTTTGTTTGGTGGTGCGGGTGTAGGTAAAACGGTATTGATTCAAGAGTTAATCAATAACATCGCAAAAGCCTATGATGGATTTTCAGTGTTTGCAGGTGTTGGTGAGCGTACGCGTGAAGGTAACGATTTGTTGCGTGAGATGATTGAGTCAGGCATTGTAAAATATGGTGACGAATTCATGCATGGCATGGAAAAAGGTGATTGGCCTTTAGATAAAGTAGATTATGAGAAGTTAAAAGAATCAAAAGCAACCTTTGTTTTCGGACAAATGAACGAACCTCCTGGGGCTCGTGCACGTGTGGCTTTGTCTGGTTTAACTGTTGCTGAGTATTTCCGTGATGGTGATGAAAAATCAGGTGGACGTGATATCCTTTTCTTCGTAGATAATATTTTCCGTTTCACCCAAGCAGGTTCTGAGGTATCGGCTCTTTTAGGTCGTATGCCTTCAGCGGTAGGTTACCAACCAACTTTGGCATCTGAAATGGGTGCGATGCAAGAGCGTATCACTTCAACCAAACGAGGTTCAATTACTTCGGTGCAAGCGGTATATGTTCCTGCGGATGACTTAACGGATCCAGCTCCAGCAACAACTTTTGCCCACTTAGATGCAACTACTGTATTAAGCCGTAAAATTGCTGAGTTGGGTATCTATCCTGCGGTAGATCCTTTGGATTCAACTTCACGTATCTTAACTGCTGCTATCCTTGGAGATGCTCATTATAACTGTGCTCAACGCGTTAAATTAATTTTACAGCGTTACAAAGAATTACAAGATATAATTGCTATTCTTGGTATGGACGAGTTAAGTGATGACGATAAGTTGGTTGTAAGCCGTGCTAGACGTGTTCAACGTTTCTTATCTCAACCTTTCCACGTAGCTGAGCAATTCACTGGTTTAAAAGGTGAGTTAGTTAGCATTGAAGAAACCATCAAAGGTTTCAACGCTATCATGGACGGAGAATATGACCATTTACCTGAAGCTGCTTTCAACTTGGTTGGAACCATCGAGCAAGCAGTTGCTAAAGGTGAAAAAATGTTAGCTGAGGCAAAATAAATTCAATGTGTGAATGTGAGAATTTAGAAATGTATAAATATTCTAATGCCACATTCACATATACACACATTCACACATTATAAAAATGCAATTAGATATTATAACAGCAGATAAAACTTTATTTTCGGGAGAGGCAGATGCCGTAACACTTCCTGGTAGTAAAGGACAGTTTCAGGTTTTAAATAACCATGCAGCATTAATTTCAAGCCTTGAAAAAGGTACTGTGAAAATTAAAACCAAAGAAGGAGAGCAAAAATTCGAAATCACTGGAGGTGTTGCAGAGGTATTAAAAAACAAAGTTGTTGTACTTGCTTAAATAACAACAAAGAATTGTGAAAGCCATTCCAAATAGGGATGGCTTTTTTATTGACTAATTTTCCCACCTAAAAAATGAAAAGTCCTTTTGTGTAAGTTTGAACAAAAATAGGTGGCTACTGCATACATTTACCGACTGATGCAGAAATACAAACTATATTGGGTTAGCCAAATTGGAGGTTGGGCATTTTTTATGCTAATCGAAATGATAAGCTATGGAAATGTCTTTGGATTCAACAAACTTCTTACCCTTAATGTAGTAGTAAACTTTTTCATTGGATTAGGTTTAACGCATCTTTATAGGCTATTCCTAATTCATACTAATTGGCTCAATTTGCCCTCAGCAAAACTCATCCCAAGGGCCACAATAAGTATTGTTATCATAAGTGTGTTGATGGCATTGCTAAATATTTTCCTGGATAGATTTACTGTTCCTTTATTAAAACAATTGCCTATTGATGGAGTATTGGTATTTAACTACTTATTTAATTGGAGTAGGTATATACTTATGTGGGCATTGATATACCATTTGTTTCAGTATTGGGAGCGCAGTTTGCAAGCGGAAAAAGACAGGTTACAATTACAAGCAACGCTAAAGGAAAATCAATACCATAATCTGAGAACCCAATTAAATCCACACTTTTTGTTCAATTCACTTAATAGCATTAGGACGCTTATTGACCTGAACCCTGATTTATCCAAAGAAGCCATTACCCGTCTATCTGGATTGTTGAGAAGTTCGCTTCAGATGAATAATATGAAAACGGTGGCACTAAAAAATGAAATAAGTACCTTGGAGGATTATTTGGCCATTGAAAAGATTAGGTTTGATGAAAGGCTTAATATTTCATTAAGTATTGATCAATCAACTTTATGCATGGAAGTACCACCGATGATGCTTCAAACATTGGTAGAAAATTCAGTAAAACATGGAATTTCTAATCTTAAAAATGGTGGTTTTGTTGATATAAAAACATACCAAAAAGAATCCAAGCTTTGCATTGAAATTAGTAATTCAGGACAGTATCATCCTAAAGAAAACCATGATGGACTTGGCCTAGAAAACACAAAAGAACGCCTGCTGCTGCTTTATGAAGGCAAAGCAACCTTTGATATATGTAATATGAATGAAGAAGTAGTAATAACCAAAATATGCATACCAACCCATGATTAAAACAATAATAATTGACGATGAACGCTTAGCTAGAGAGGGGCTGAAAGGTCTTCTAAAAGAATTTAGCGAAATAGAGATTATTGGAGAAGCGGCTAACGTGGATGAAGCTTTGGAGCTAATTGATAAACTGAAGCCACAATTGCTTTTTCTTGATATTCAAATGCCCGAAAAGACTGGCTTTGATTTGCTTGAAGAGTTAATTGAAACACCTATTGTTATTTTTACTACGGCATATAATGAGTTTGCAACAAAGGCATTTGATGTAAATGCCCTTGATTATTTAATGAAGCCCATACAGTCGCAAAGGCTAAAGGATGCTATCACTAAGGCAAAAAAGCAAATTAATGACTTGGAACATAACAAAGACAGGGACAAACTGGGAGCCGAAGACCAAGTATTTATAAGGGATGGTGAGAAATGCTGGTTTGTGAAACTAAGCGATGTCAGAATGATTGAATCTGCCGGAAATTATGCAAAAGTGCATTTTGATAAATACCAACCTCTTATTCATAGAACACTGAACGCCTTGGATGAAAGGCTAAGTCAACAAGTTTTCTTTAGAGCCAACAGACAACAAATAATCAATCTTAGCTACATTGAAAAGATTGAACCATTCTTCAACTCAGGGTTCCTAATCTATTTGAAAGACGGTCTGAAGGTAGAAGTAAGCAGAAGGCAGGCCGTTAAGTTTAAAGAAATGATGAGTTTGTAAAGGCAAATGATTAATCATAATTCACTTTAAAGACTCGAAAAGGAAATCAAATAATCTCCATTTAGATAATATTTAACTCCATTTAGATAAATATATTGCTTTTTAATGTAGAATAAATACTACATTTTGTTTCAATTTCATCCAATTTCGACCTCATTTTCAATAAAAGTTTTCAAATTTTAAAAATTAATGTGGCTGTTATTCAGCTAAATAATTAAACATGACAAGTTTTTTTCAGCATTTCGCCACTTAAATAGCTTTTACCTCCATTTGAACTATGTATTTGTACAAGTAAATCAGAAACAAAAATAATATTTAAAAGGAGGTCAATATGGAAGCTCAAAAAAATACAATCGGTTATTACATTCAATTAAAAAAAGAAGAATCATTAAAAGGATACTTTTTTTATAAAATCATAAGAGCTAAAAATGGAATGGTGGATTTTGCTAAGTTCTTGTATTTAGTTTTAGTATTGGTGCTTTTATTATCAGCATTACTTGAACTTAAAACAATCTATAATGTAGATATTTTTCCAGGCGTTGACACCCCGTTTGATAACTATCAACGTGTGGCAAGCGATGCAGTTTCTAGCAATTTATTATAAAATAATATGGTAACAGAAATTTTCATTACAATTTTTAAAACAGCATTCTGCTTTATCATGATTTCAGCAGTTTATTTAACAATAATGGTTAAAATGAATGCTCTAAAGTCGAAGCTCAAAAATCAAATTCCAAAAGATTTCTATCAATATAAATATACATTGATAGTGCATGTTACGGAAAACTTTAATTGGGACAATCTATTGCAATCATTGCAAAACCAGAGCTATCAAAATTTTAAAGTTTTGTTCATGGTCGCCAACGGAGTAAAAATGCCATCCGCAATTAATTTGAAGAAATATAGAATCTTGGAAAGATGCTTATTAGAGAGTAAATTACAGATAATTGACTATGTTGTAAATGTAGTTAAACCGGATACAGAAGTCGTTGCATACATAAAAGGCAATTGCACACTTGATCCAGACTTCATAAAAAATATCAATGTTTTGTTTAACCAAGGTTATAAGGTAGCACAAGCTAACATCATAAAATCTGAAGAATCAATACTCGGGTTAAACAAAAGCAATCTTCGAAATATGGTTGAAAGAAGCAATCGTATAAAGGCAGGACTTTCAAGTACGATTTGCAACCACGGATTTTTCATCAAATTACAAACACTGAAGTTGATAGACCTAAACCCAAGTATTTTTGATGACGACAAAAAACTTCAAACAAATCTGGTTCTACATAATAACCCGATTGGCTTTGTTGAGGACGCCATCCTAACAGATTTTAATAAAGAATCTAAAAGCAAAAAATTGGCCTTCCATATAAAACAATCATTTTTGAGTATCTACTACTATTATTTAGGTGCCAAAATCTTAATAGATGGAATAAATACTCAAAACTTCAATAAAATTAATTTTGGTGCCAATTATTTGAGGCCTCCAGTAATTGTGATGACCCTTTTATGTTC
>RGVD01000099.1 GCA_010027395.1 Bacteroidota bacterium | reverse complement strand
TTTGTTGGCTAATGCTTTTCAAGCAAGCTTCAATATTTTGCTCTTCATTTCTAGCTGAAATAACAATGCTAAATCCTGTGGCATTTTGATTATTATAAACAGAGGCTTTGTTTTTTCTATACACAACCAACATCCATCCTAAAAAAAAATAGCTAATGAGAATTACATAAAAAGCAAGGAGAGCAATAGATATGGAAAGCATTAGTTGGTTCGTTTGTATTTAAGTTGAAAGATAAAAAACAAACCTAACAAAGCAGGTATCATCATGTTTATCATCCACAATGAGTAGGCTGATAACAAGATGCCAATTTTATTACTACTAAATTCGCCAAAGAAGAATAAGGCACTTGCTCCTCGCAAACCAATCTCGATTAGAATGAAAGAGGGAATAATGGATTGCACACAAAATACCGCAACAATGGCTGCAATGCAAGTAATGAAAGGTATTTGCACGCCAAAGTTTTGAAGCAGAATGTAATATTGAATAACAAATACAGAATATCTTATAAATGATATCAAGATTACCTTGCTCAACTCTATTTTACTATAGGCTTTAAATACTTCAAAATACTTTTCAAATTTGTGTAGCCATTTTATTTTATTCAATAATCCATACAAAATATCGAAACGGATGTATAGGAAAATGATGATGATATGAAAGGCCAATAATATCAGTGCAATTTCTCGCCATATAAAATAGATGTCAATGTCAATAAGAGCTACAAATGTGAGTAGGGCATAGGTTCCCAATATGCCTGTTATGATTACTTGTGCTGTATGTCCTATGATGGTAACCAATGATCCTTTAATTTTATTGAGCACTTGTAAATGAACCACCCTGCCTATAAAATCTCCAATTTGATTGGGTGTAATGACACTTAATGTCACGCCCGAAAGAACAGCCTTGAAAGCGTTTGAGAAATTGATTGATTCATATTTATTAATTAAGAGTTTCCATTTACTGGTTTCTAGTCCCCAATTGACAAACATGAGCAAGAAAACAAAAACGAAACCCGCCATTTGCTTGGCTGTAAAATCAAAATTATATTCCGAATACAACTTCTTCAGGTCGTACGAGTAGCTGAGTTTAAAAACAATAAAGCCAAGGGTGGTTACCAATAGCAGAATTTTTATTGTTTTCACAAACTTCGGGTTGTCTGAAATAAATTGTTTCAACAGAATAAGTATGTTTGTGTGCAAATAACGCTTTAAAAATACGAATATCGAAACCCAAAGCATTTAACAAACGTAAAACTTGGTAAAAGAACGCATCATTTTAGGCATCGACCCTGGTACCATAGTCATGGGATATGGGGTTATTCATTGCAAAGGCAAAGAGGCAGAGTTGCTTGCATTGGGTGTGCTTAAATTGGATAAGTATGACGATTATGCCCTTAAACTAAAAAAGATATTCGAGCGAACTGTAGGTTTGATTGAAGAATACAAACCCGATGAAATGGCTATTGAAGCACCCTTTTTTGGCAAAAATGTACAGAGTATGCTCAAGCTTGGCAGGGCACAAGGCGTAGCCATAGCGGCAGCCATGAGTAGGGAATTAGCGGTGAATGAATACTCGCCCAAAAAAATCAAACAAAGCATAACAGGAAGTGGCAATGCCAGTAAGGAGCAAGTTTCGTCCATGTTGCAACGGATCTTGAAATTTGAAAACGATAACAAATTCTTTGACGCAACAGATGGATTGGCTGCTGCTTATTGCCATTTTTTGCAAAACAAATTGGTCATACCAGAATTAAAAAGCACTGGCAAATCGAAAATACCTGCCAAAAAGAAGGCTTCAAGTTGGGAGAGTTTTGTGAGTGTAAACCCAAGCAGGGTTAAGAAGTAAGGTTGATATTTAGGCTAAAGGCAATTAGTTCAAGCCAATCAATTACTTATCATCTTTAATTTTATAATCTGGGTTATTGTTTAGTTCCTTAATAATTTCATCTAGTTGTTTGGTGGTTTTCTCGAGCAATTCTATGGATTCTAAATTGGCTGGGTCACTGAAATCCTCTTTATTTACTAAATTGATAATTCCTAAAATGTTTGCAAGTGGTTTTCTGATGATGTGATTGATTGAGTATATATGCTCCTTAAGTTTATCGTTGGCATTTTCAAGGTTAATCGTTCTTTCTTTTACTCTTTCTTGTAAATTGCTATTAAGAGCAGAGATTTTGTTCTTAGCTTCTTCTAGGTTATTGTATGCCTCTTGCAATTTTTTTCTACTTTTAAATATCTGTCTTATTGCTATTGAACCAACTAAGATAATTAATAATCCAAGCCAAATAATGATGCGCTGATGCCTTAATTGGTTTGAAATATCAATCTCTTTTTGTTTTTGCTCTGCCAATAATTTACTCTCTTTCAAATCATATTCATATTTGCTTTGCAGTTGTACCAATTGAATTTGACTTTCAGAAATTCTTAAGCTATCATCATAAATCACCCTCTGTTCAAGGTTTGACATAGCAAGGAGTGGTTGATTGGTCAATTTGTAAATGGTATAATATCCATCATAGCAATTGGCAATTAATTGTTTTTGTCCGATTGTTTTAGCTACACTCATGGCTTTATCCAGGCAGCCTAGGGCTTTGTCGTAATTTTTCTGTGCTTGGTATACTTTACTAAGGTATTCGTAACTCTCAGCAACTGAATATTTATCTCCAAATTCATCTTTCAGTGTAATGGACTCATTTAAATAGGCAATGGCATCCGCGTAATGTTTTAAATAGTAATTACCTAAACCCAAATACCCTAGGCTATAAGCAATACCTTTTTTATCGCCAATTTCTTCTTGAATGCGCAAAGCTCTTAGGTTGAAATAAATGGATTGTGTATAGAGTTTCTGAATTGTGTAAACATTACCGATATTATTCAGACAAGATGATATTCCCACTTTATCACCTAAACTTTCAAAAATCTTTAGTGCTCTAATATAATTTGTTAAAGACAGGTTAGGTTTATTGAGGTTTTTATAGATGATAGCAATATTGCCCAAACTATTTGCTATGGCTTTGTTATCCCCTTGTTTTTCTTTAATATGAAGTGCTTTAAAATGGAATGTCAGGGCTTTGGTGTAATCTCCCAAATTTTTGTAAACTATGCCAAGATTATTGTATACCTTCCCTAAACATTTCTCAAGGTGGTTTTTTTCTGCAACAACAAGGGCTTCATTGAAATATGATAATGCATGAGCATATTCACTTTTTGATACGAAACCCATTCCGATAATTCTCAAGGATTCGCATATTCCTTTATCAAATTTGTTTTTTTGTGAATAACCTAAACTCTTAAGGGCAATAGAAATAGTACTATCAGGATTTACATTATTGTAGGCAGAGGCAAGGTCATTTAGCGAATTAAAATAAGTGGTATCTGAACTGAAATTTGCATTCTTTTCCAACACCAGGATATCCTTATTGATGCTATCAGTTTTTTGTGTTTGGGCATTTGAGTTTAAACCAGCAAACAAGCATACACAAAGAAACAAAACATTGCTAATTATTTTATTTATCTTCAATTGAGGTTCGTTTTAAAAAATGTCTTTAATAAGGTGGCCGAATAAAATAAATTCAGTTCAAAATATTTATTAAATTATTGACGATGTTGTTTTTAATATTTGATTGGCTTTGTACTAATCCATGTTAATTAATTTATAATTGCAGAAAAATACTTTTGAATGAATTTCCCAACTTTTCTCTTAGTTGTTTCTGTGTTTTTCACATTAATATCGGCTATACTTAGTTTCACTATGCGTGAAAATGTGAAAATACAGTTTTGGGCATTGTTGATGATGGTTTTTAGCGTAGGACTTTTAACGGCACTGCTTTCTTCGTTTGAAAACAAATCTTTCATGATTTGGCCTGCATTGTTAATTTTCAGAATTTTCACCCTTTCTGCAGATATTATTAAGTTTTTACCCAAATCGTAAAATGACAAAGCAAACTTTTTACACCCGATTAACTTTATTCACATTGGCCCTTGCTGGAATTTTGTTTTTAATACAATCCAAATATGATATTAGTCAACTCATATGGGGTGCATTGGCCTATTTCGCATTGCTTACTATGGCTGTTTATGTCATCTCTCAATCAGGATTAAAAAAAGATAATAAAACCTTTATTACTCGCACCTATGGTGCAATTGGCATACGTTTCCTTTTTTCACTTTTCCCACTGATTATTTATTTCATTTTTTCGCCCCAAAAGCAATTATCGTTTGCGTTTGCCTACCTCTTTTTATATTTCTTTTACACATCGTTTGAAATTTATTGCCTTGTGGTTAACTTGCGACCCGATTCAAAAAAGCCAACAGAGTAAATGTTTAGCAATAAGTATAAGATAACCAAATATTTAATACCCGCTTTCTTAGTGGTTTTGTATGTAACTTATGCAGGATTAAAACTTGCTAATGCACAACACGAAGTTCATACCGACTCAACATCAGTGGTTGCTAGCACCGAAATATCAGCTACTGCCCACGGAGAAGCTTCTCACGAAGCTGCTGCTGAAGAGCATAAAGCTGAAAAGGTAGATGCTGGTAAATTAATCATGGAGCATATTGCGGACGCCTATGATTGGCACATTGCAACCATTGGCCACACCCCCATATCTATTCCGTTGCCTTTAATTATAAAAGACGATAACGGCCTACATGTGTTTCTTTCAAGCAAATTCCATCATGGCCACGAGGCCTATGAGGATTATGAGTTGAAAGAAGGTAAATTGGTAAATACAACAGGTGCTGAATTTTTAGACTTATCAATAACCAAAAACGTGTTTGCCATGTTTGTTGCGGTTATAGTATTATTAATCGTCATGTTGTCAATTGCTGGTAGCTACAAATCAAATGCACTAAGAGCCCCAAAAGGTATTCAATCATTTGTTGAACCTCTCATCATATTCATACGTGATGAGGTTGCAAAGCCTTCAATCGGCAAACAATACAATCGATTCATGCCATTTTTACTAACCATATTCTTCTTTATCTTCATTAATAACATGTTTGGTTTAATACCAATCTTCCCAGGTGGTGCTAATGTAACTGGTAACATCGCAGTTACGATGGTATTGGCAGCATTCACATTTGTAATCACAATGATTAATGGTAACAAAAACTATTGGGCACATATTTTTATGCCTCCTGGTGTTCCAGGTTGGTTATTACCTTTGATGATTCCAATTGAAATTATTGGTGTATTAAACAAGCCTATCGTATTAACCATTCGTTTGTTTGCTAACATCACAGCAGGACACATTATTATATTAGGTTTCTTCAGTTTGATTTTCATTTTTGCTGAAATGAATACTGGATTAGGATTTGGTGTATCGGCATTCTCAGTAGCTTTTACTACTTTCATGAGTTTCTTAGAATTATTGGTTGCCTTTCTTCAAGCGTATGTATTCACGTTGCTTTCTGCCATCTACTTTGGTAGTGCTGTAGAGGAGCATCACCACGAAGAACACCACTAAAAATATTAAATTTAAAAATCAATAACACAATAACAATTAAACAAAACAACTATGAGTCTTTTAAACATTCTTTTACAAGTTGCGGCAGATCCAGGATTTGCTAAAATGGGTGCAGGTATTGGTGCAGGTTTAGCTGCAATTGGAGCTGGTCTAGGCATTGGCCGAATCGGTGGTAGCGCATTAGAGTCTATCGCTCGCCAACCAGAAGTTTCTGGCGACATCCGTGCAAACATGATCGTTGCTGCTGCGCTTATTGAAGGTGCTGCGTTCTTCGGAATCGTGGTTTGTCTTTTGATACTTTTCGTATAATCTACGAAACAAGATAAATTAAATACAGAAACACATTCTTATAATGTGCTTCTGTATTTTTTAGTATCAATTTTAAAGCACGAAAGTGCTTCACAAAAATTAACCAAAAATTAAAAAACTACTATGCAATTAGTAACCCCTGGAATAGGTTTGATTTTTTGGATGACCATTACATTTAGTATTGTGTTGTTCTTGCTTTCAAAATTTGCTTGGAAGCCAATCCTTAATTCAATAAAAGAAAGAGAAGATTCTATCAACAACGCTCTGAGCGCAGCTGATGATGCCCGCAAAGCTATGGATGCTTTGAAATCTGACAACCAAAAGTTGTTGAACGAAGCACGCGCTGAACGTGATAGAATGCTTAAAGAGGCTTCAGAAATGAAGGATCAAATCATAGCCAAAGCAACCAAAGATGCTAAAGACGTAGGTGATAAATTAATCACATCGGCTAAAGAAGCTATTGAAAAAGAAAAGCTAAATGCTTTAAACGAATTGAAAACACAGGTAGCAGTGCTTTCTGTTGACATGGCGGAAAAAATCCTTCGTAAAAAGATGGAAGATCGCTCTCAACAAGAGTCTTTTGTGAATGACAATTTAAAATCAATCACTTTAAACTAAGAAAATGTCAGAATTTAGGGTAGCCAGCAGATACGCCAAATCATTAATAGACTTAGCTCAAGAGAAAAACATACTTGAAGCTATTTTTAATGATATACAATTGTTTGCAAAAACACTTGAAAATAGTCATGAATTACTTGGTATGCTTAAAAGCCCCATCATACATGGAGATAAAAAAATGGCTGTAATGAGAATGTTGTTCGATCGTTCGTTCAATTCGCTTACTACATCATTTTTAGAAATCATTGTACGTAAAAAACGCGAACAATATTTAGGCGCTGTTGCCAGTGCTTTTATTGGTCAATACAATGAGTTAAATAATATTATCGAGGCATCTATAAAAACAGCTGTTGAAACGGATGATTCGATAAAACAACAAATTAGAGAAGCCTTAGAAAAGGAAACAGGCAAAAGGGTTAACCTGAAATCCTCAGTAGATGCAGAATTAATTGGAGGTTTGATTGTTCAAGTTGAAGACAAACTTTTTGATGCAAGCATCGCTGGCAAATTACGTCAGGCAAAAAAAGAATTATTAAATACATACATTTCAAAATAAATAAGCATTATGGTAGAAATAAGGCCGGATGAAGTATCAGCCATCATACGTGAACAGCTGAGCAACTTTAAAAGCGAAACTGAATTGCAAGAAGTAGGAACAGTATTGCAAGTAGGTGATGGAATTGCACGTATCTATGGACTAACCAAAGTACAATCAGGAGAGTTGGTAGAATTTACCAATGGTACTGAAGCTATCGTACTTAACTTAGAAGAAGATAATGTAGGTGCTGTATTATTGGGCTCTAGCGATAAAATCGTTGAAGGAGATTCAGTAAAACGTACTGGCAGAATTGCTTCTATCAGAGTAGGTGAAGGTATGTTAGGTCGTGTAGTAAACACTTTAGGTCAACCTATTGATGGTAAAGGTCCTATTGCTGGTGATTTGTACGATATGCCATTAGAGCGTAAAGCTCCAGGTGTTATTTATCGTGAGCCAGTTAAAGAACCATTACAAACAGGTATCAAAGCTATTGATGCCATGATTCCTATCGGACGTGGACAACGTGAGCTTGTTATTGGTGACCGTCAAACTGGTAAATCGGCTGTATGTATTGATGCGATCATCAATCAAAAAGAATTTTACGAAGCAGGAAAACCTGTTTATTGTATATATGTAGCTATCGGACAAAAAGCTTCAACAGTAGCTCAAGTTGTAAATACACTTGAGAAATATGGTGCATTGCCTTATACTGTTATTGTTACAGCTACTTCATCAGATCCAGCTCCAATGCAGTTCTACGCGCCAATGGCAGGTGCTGCAATCGGTGAGTTCTTCCGTGATTCAGGAAGACCAGCTTTGGTAGTATTTGATGACTTGTCAAAACAAGCGGTGGCTTACCGTGAGGTTTCATTGCTACTTCGCAGACCTCCTGGACGTGAAGCTTATCCTGGTGACGTGTTTTATCTTCACTCTCGTTTATTAGAGCGTGCTGCTAAAATTATCGCTAACGATAGCATCGCACAATCTATGAATGATATTCCTCCTTCAATCAAACATTTGGTTAAAGGTGGTGGATCGTTAACTGCTCTTCCAATTATCGAAACACAAGCTGGTGACGTATCTGCTTATATCCCAACTAACGTAATTTCTATTACTGATGGCCAGATATTCCTTGAGTCTAACCTATTTAACTCAGGTGTTCGTCCAGCTATCAACGTGGGTATTTCGGTAAGTCGTGTGGGTGGTAACGCTCAAATCAAATCAATGAAAAAAGTGGCTGGTACTTTAAAATTAGACCAAGCACAATATCGTGAGTTGGAAGCGTTCTCTAAATTTGGTTCTGACTTAGATGCAGCTACTAAAGCAGTGCTTGAAAAAGGTGCTCGTAACGTAGAAATTTTGAAACAAAATCAATTTTCGCCTAGCACAGTTGAACAACAAGTGGCTATTATTTACTTAGGTACAAAAGGTTTGTTACGCAATGTGCCAGTAAACAAAGTAAAAGAATTCGAAGCAGATTTGATCAACTTCTTAGAGACTAAACATAAAGATACTTTGAACGAACTGAAAAAAGGTAATATCAATGATGATGTAACTTCAGTAATCGAAAAAGTAGCAAAAGAATTATCAGCGAAATACAGTAACTAATATGTGTATGTGAGAATGTGTGTATGTGAGAATTATTTCTCATCCACACATTTTCTTCATTCGCACATTTGCACATGAATATATGGCAAACTTAAAAGAAGTAAGAATAAGAATAACATCGGTTGGAAGTACACAACAAATCACCAAAGCTATGAAGCTGGTGAGTGCTACCAAATTGCGTAGGGCACAAAATGCTATTACGCAAATGAGACCTTATGCTCAAAAACTGAATGGCTTGTTGGCTAATTTGGCTGATAGCATTGATGTAGATTCTTTAAAAGTTTACTTTGATAAACGTGAGGTTAAAAACGTACTTATCGTTCCTATCACTTCTGATAGAGGATTGTGTGGTAGTTTTAATGCCAATGTTATCAAACTTGCTAGCAGGGTTATTGCTGAGAAATACCAAGGTAAAAACATTACTATTCTTCCAATAGGCAAAAAAGGTTCTGAGTTTTTTGGTAAAACCAAGCAGACGGTTATTAATGATTCGAGAGATGCATTTTTAACTTTAAATGCAGAAACTGGATTTAGTATTGGTGAAAGAATCTTAGCTGAATTTAAAGCAGGTAAATACGATGCGGTAGAAATTGTTTATAACCAATTTAAAAATGCTGCTACTCAAATATTGACTAATGACCAATTCTTACCAATTGATAAATCAACTTTTGGTGGAGCTGGTGATGCTAAAAACGACTATATCTTCGAGCCAAGCAAAGGCGAGATATTGGAAGACTTAATTCCTAGAATTCTTAAAACACATGTGTATCGTTGTTTATTAGATTCATTGGCATCAGAGCATGGTGCACGTATGATTTCAATGGACAAA
>RGVD01000098.1 GCA_010027395.1 Bacteroidota bacterium | reverse complement strand
TTCTGACTGATAATACCTCTTCCAGCTAAATTGTTGTCCATAGCCGCAAATTGCTCTTGACTAAATCGACTATGGCAAACATCCAATGAATAGTTCATAAAAATAGAACTATCAGCTCTAAAAACTACACCATTTGGGTCTTTCAAAAAATGTGGGTTGCTACAATCCCACCTACTTGCTATATAGTCAGGTCGGGTATCACAGAAACCATCGCCTGCATTTCTGCAATTGCTGCCATCTACTTTTTCTTGGTTTAAAACATTGGGTGTTGTATTGTTTTCCCATCCACGAAAAGTATGCGGTAAACTAAAGAAATGCCCTAGCTCGTGGGTGAGTGTGGTGGCATTGATACCTTGGCAGCTATTGATGACATACACCACATCTAAGCCTCCATAGTAAACACCACAATAAGTATTGCTTGAGCCTGCAAAAAATACATTCACAGCATCATTGTCTTTATATTGGGTTGATAAATCATAAATGGTATTGTCATCTGTTTGGTACAATAGCGAATTGTTGATATAATCAATTTCCCCTTTGATATAAAACTGAACACCGATGGGTGAAAAATCTCGGTTGATTTTGCAAAAGGAAGCTATCAGAAGGTCTGTTTTATAATAACCATTTCCTTTATCGTTTCCTACAATATGTACCTTGATAGGCACATACTTAATGGCTTTGTTCAAGAACAAACGAGGTGACTTATCAAGTGTTAGCTGAAAAGCATGCAACTTGTCCATTTGTTCTCGATTCATGATGGTAGCGCAAGGTTTCTGTGCCATAACCAGCACTGGCATGAGAAATATAATATAAAATAATTGCTTCATTTTGAACGATTAAGGCCACAAACTAAACCAAAATTATTTATTTGGGTAATAAATTTATTAAACATTTGCTGCTTTTTTACATTTGCGCAAGTAAAAAAGATAACTATAAACATCAAATAGTACCGATTTACATAGATTTACAGACAAAAATAATCAATAAATAAAAATGAAAAACATCACCGTAATTGGTTCAGGAACGATGGGTAATGGTATAGCTCACGTATTTGCTCAAAATAATTATACCGTTAACCTTATTGATGTAAATGAAGCTGCTTTGAATAAAGCCATTGAAACCATTGGTAAAAACCTAGACAGACAAGTTACTAAAGGAACATTAACTGAGGCTGAAAAATCTTCAACTTTGGCTAATATTAGTATTTTTACTAATCTAAAAGAGGCAGCTACAAATGCTGATCTGGTTATTGAGGCAGCTAGTGAAAACATGGCTATCAAACTTGACATATTCAAACAATTGGATGAAATATGTCCAGCTGACACCATTTTGGCTTCAAATACCTCTTCTATTTCAATTACTAAAATTGCCAGTGTTACTAAACGTCCAGAGCAAGTAATTGGTATGCACTTTATGAATCCAGTGCCTGTGATGAAATTGGTTGAGATTATTAACGGTTTTAAAACATCAAAACAAGTTTCTGAAACCATCGTTAACCTTAGCAAAACAATTGGCAAAGTGCCTGCTGAAGCAAACGATTTTCCCGGCTTTATTGCAAACCGTGTTTTGTTGCCAATGATTAATGAAGCCATTATCTCTCTTCAAGAAGGTGTTGGTACAGTTGAATCAATTGATACGGTGATGAAATTGGGAATGGCTCATCCTATGGGACCATTGCAATTGGCAGATGTATGGCTATATTAAACGTATTGTATGAAGGATTAGGAAAAGACAAATATGCTCCATCTCCTTTACTGGTGAATATGGTTACTTCTGGTAATCTAGGTGCCAAATCTGGTGAAGGGTTTTATAAATATACACCCGGTAGCAAAGAACTTGTTGTAAGCGATAGATTCAAAAGCTAATTAGGCCGATGTTTATATGAAAGGCTACCTCAAAAGGGTAGCCTTTTTGTTGGATTCGTTTTTTGCATAAAAAAGGCCCTCAATTGAGAGCCTATATATTAAGTAATGTAATTAATTAGTGTTTGTGATCAGGGCCGAAAACCTCAGTCATATGACCGAATTGATGCGCGAAATCACGCATGGCATCTGCCACTTCCTTGTTTTGTGTAGCATTTTCAAAGGTATCTGCCATGGTTGCCAATGTTTGAAACATGAACAAATTCATTTCATCAACTTGCATGTCATTGGTCCATAAATCAATGCGCATGGCGTTTTGTTGCAAACCATCAAATATAGAAAGCATAATACCTTTGGCTGGCTGTTTTCCTTCAAATTCTGCATCATCAGCATCCCACTCTATTTGTGCAGGAAGGCTTTCTTTGTCTAAGTGAACATCTATTCTTATTTGTGATGTTTTAGTTATTTCTGTACTCATTGGTATTATTAAAGTTCGTTTTTGATATCTACTAAAAACTGTCTAACCGTTTTTAGTTTGTTTATGATTTCTTGTTTGTTTGGTAAATCCTTATCGTGTTTTAGTTTTTCTTTAGCTCCTTCTAATGTGTAGCCTTGATCTTTTACTAATTGTTGAATGAGTTTAATGGTATCTATATCTCTGTGACTAAATTTTCTGGTGCCTCCTGCAGTTTTGCTAATCTTAAGTTGACTAAATTCTTTCTCCCAAAAACGAATCTGGGAAACACTTAAATTCAACATTTCAGACACTTGGCCAATAGTAAAATATAGTTTCTTGACTTCATCCTCCATTTGGCTAAATGATATTTATTTTCTGCCCATATCCCTTAAATGCTTCACATGAGATACAATGGCATTCAATAGTGTTTTTTGTTCAAAATAACTGATGCCATGTTTGGCACAAACATTTTTCACAATTTTGCTGATTTCAGGGTAGTGGACATGACTAATTTTTGGGAACAAATGATGTTCAATTTGGAAGTTTAATCCACCTGTAAAGAATGAGACCAATTTGCTCTGTGTGGCAAAATTGCTAGTAGTTGCCACTTGATGAGTAGCCCAATCATTGGCTATTTTACCATCTTTCATTTCATGGTCAAAAGCCATATTTTCAACACAATGTGCCAATTGAAAAACCAAACTAATGGTAACTCCCGTTACAAACATATAAACAGAATATCCTGTAATGAATTTTACAAAACCTAATTGCCAGATAGGTAAAGCAACAAATAGCAAAGTGTAAATTATTTTGGTTGACCAAAAACCAACATGAATAGACGTATTAATTTGTATATTGTCTTTGGTTCCTACTTTTCTTGAAAAGTATTTAATGAAATCCAATACAAAAATCCAACCTAGGTAGAGAAATCCGTACAAGAATACAAAGTAGTATTGTTGCAAGCTATGAAAAGCGTAGCGCTTTTGAGTTTCGCACAATCTTAGCATGGGTTCATTTCCAATGTCATCATCCATGCCATCAATATTCGTATAAGTATGATGAACAACCACGTGTTTTACGTTCCAAAAAAATGAACTGCATCCTAAAAAATTTAATGACAATTCAGCCATTTTGTTAAGTGTTTTGTTTTGGCTAAATGAACCATGACTGCCATCATGCATCATATTAAAACCAATGCCAGCAGTAATGATTCCTGCATAAATACAAAGAGGTATACTAAGCCAAGCTGGCATATCAACAAAAACCAATAATATATAACTTGCTATAAAAGAAAAACTGAAGAATAATGCTTTAAAAATTATTCTATGATCTCCTGTTTTTTCTTTGTTTGTATCTTTAAAATACTCATTAACTCGTTTTCTTAAATCAACATAAAAATCGCTTTGGTTTCCATTAAATTTAATTTCCTGCATGTATTTGTATTTATTTTGGTTGTAAATGTAATTAATTTAGTTTGTAGTTTTGTATAACAAGATGTCCACCAAGTCATTTATGATTTAGTTTAGCTTTTTTATGAAATGAAAACCTTTCTTAATGTAACCCAATCTTTCATAAAACCTATGAGCTTCTTCATTCTCTAAGTATGCATCAAGCATTGCTACTTTACAATGTTCCTTTTCAGCAATTTCAAGCACCTTTAGACAAAGCTGTTCGCCTATGTTTTGGTTTCTATTTTTAACATCCACCACCACATTGTCTAGTTCTATATACTTACCCGAATATATTTTTGTGTTAATCCAATACCCGCAAACGCCCATTATTAGTCCATTTTGCAAGGCAATTAATTGTTTGTAATGATTAGGTATCATTTGACTAATTAAAAGAGCATATTCTTCTCGGCTAAGTTTTGGATTCAAAAGCTTGATTAATTCATAGCAATCCATCATTTCATGGCTATCCGTTAAGATTTTAAATTGAAGAGAGCTTTGCATATTTACATATATGATTGGGAATACCTAACAAATAAAAAGCCCTCTAGTTTTCTCTAAAGGGCTTTTTAATTATATGAGTTTAAAAAAAGTATTATGTAACCAATATAGAGAAGATTGTGCCAAAAATTAAGTTAAGGAAAAGATAAATATTAAAATTTTGATTTTCAGTGTTTAAAAAATTATTTTTATTGATATTAAAGAGGTGCTATATTGTAGAATGTACAAAAAGAACAAAAATTTGTACAAATTAAAATAGACATTTAACTCAAAAGTACCTTCCACGCGTCTTGCACTTTATTGTTTTCTAAAAGTTGTTGAGCCATTTTATGAAGGAGCATCTCAAGTTTAAACTTATCATCGCTATGTACTAAGTGAAGTTTGTTCAAATCCTTATTCATGTGTTTATATATAGCAACACTGTCCATATCCGGTATTTGCTCCACATTGGCCAGCATACCTAAATCATTTCCTGTTAAAACCTTGCTTAATCTTATTTTTTCGGGCAATGCATCCACCCCAATACCTAAATTTCTTGCAGGTTTTGGGACTTCAAACAAAGCATGTCCACTAGCTCGTACATACCAATCGCTACCAAGACGGCCTACTAAGTCCATTTTATGTTGGTCAATTTTGCCATCAGCAGTTAATACCTCGGGTGAAATATGCATAAGAAGCATTTCTGCAATGATTAAATTTCCTGCACCTCCTTCAGTTCCTGTTTCAATAATATCAACCACTTTGCACTCTATTTGTACTGGACTTTCCTTCACGCGAAAAGGTTTTACTTTTTCAGAAGAAATTGGTGTGAATCCAGCTTTGGTAAATTCATCTACACCCTTTGGGTACTCACAACTGGCAAGGCTCATTTGTTGAACCATTCCATAGTTTACCACATTTATTACCACCTCGCCAGTTTCAATCACATTTTGCAAAGTATGTTTAGTGGTGTTATCTCTTACCCTGCGGGCGGGAGAAAAAATAAATCGGGTAGGGTTTGAACCAAATATATTGAAGAAGCTATATGGACTTAAGTTCGGATTGCCCTCTTTATCCATTGTACTTGCAAAGCAAATGGGCCTCGGAGCAATAGCGGTTAATAAGGCATTGTGAAATTCGGGTAGAGGTAAATCTTTTGGTCCTATGGTTTTCATGAAATAAGTCTATAGAAAATTGAGTCGGCAAATTAGATAGAATTTTTCAATGTTGATTTCAAGTTACATAAAAATTTAATTACCTTAGATACAATGCCAAATACAATTTGTTATTTAATTTTAATCTAGACCGATTTTTATCAATTATAAATTATGATAAAAGCGATTGAAATTGGATAAGTATGATTTTACATGGTCTTTGGCTAGTAAACAATCAATACATTTGAAGACATTTTGATTTTCTCCACAAAAAATGTGCATAGCCTTTCTGTTTTGTCTGTTATTTTCGCTACTTGATTTTTAGGCGACTTGTGTTTTAAGTAATGGAAGAAAATAATAACATTGAAGAATTAGATAATGGGCATGGCCATCAATTTCATATAACTGCCGTTAATGGATTGTATGAAAACTGGTTTTTAGATTATGCTTCGTATGTAATTTTGGAGCGTGCTGTGCCTGCCCTTGAAGATGGTTTAAAACCTGTTCAAAGGAGAATATTGCATGCCTTAAACGAAATGGATGACGGCCGTTTTAACAAGGTGGCAAATGTTATCGGGCAAACCATGCAATACCACCCACATGGCGATGCAGCCATTGGAGATGCATTGGTAAATATGGGTCAGAAGGAAATCCTTTTTGATACCCAAGGAAATTGGGGCGATGTGCGCACAGGTGATTCTGCTGCTGCCCCGCGTTATATTGAGGTGCGTCTTTCCAAATTTGCCCAAGAAGTTGCTTTTAACAAGCAAACCACCGAATGGCAAAGTAGTTATGATGGCCGTAAGAAGGAGCCTATAACCCTTCCCATGAAATTCCCATTGCTTCTTGCTCAAGGGGTTGAAGGTATTGCCGTGGGTTTGGCTACCAAGATTTTACCTCACAATTTTTGTGAGTTGATTCAAGCCACCATAGATTATTATAAAAACAAAAAGTTTGAGATATACCCTGATTTCCAAACAGGAGGATACATAGATATTACCAATTACAACCAAGGTTTAAAAGGTGGTAAAATTAGGTGCAGAGCAAGGATAGAAGAGTTTGATAAAAAGACTTTATTAATCAAAGATATTCCATTTGCTACCACTACTACTGGACTTATTGAATCCATTATTAAAGCCAATGATTCAGGAAAAATAAAAGTTAAAAAAGTAATTGACAATACCGCTGCTGATGTTGAAATTGAAATTCAATTGGCTCCTGGGGTTAGTCCTGATATTACCATTGATGCGCTTTATGCCTTCACGGATTGTGAGGTGTCTATTTCGCCAAATGCTTGTGTGATTCTGAACGATAAGCCGGTCTTTGTGAGTGTGAATGAGCTGCTGAAGGAATCGGCTGAACGTAGCAAAGACCTACTTCGTCAAGAACTTGAAATTAAAAAACACGAACTTGAAGAAGATTGGCATTATTGCTCACTTGAAAAAATCTTTATCGAGAAACGCATCTACCGCGATATTGAAGAAAGCGAAACTTTCGAAGATGTGATTGATACCATTTGGCGTGGTATGAACAAATACAAGAAACTGTTCAAACGCGATTTGATTGAAGATGATATCCTTCGATTGACAGAGATTAAAATCAAACGTATTTCTAAATATGATAGTTACAAAGCTGATGAATTACTTATCACGCTTGAAGCTAAATTAGAAGCGGTTAAATATGATTTGGATAACCTACAAGCATTTGCCATCAAGTATTTCGAGAATTTATTAAAGAAATATGGCAAAGGCCGTGAACGTAAAACAGAGATCAAAATCTTTGATACCATTGAAGCTAAATCGGTTGCCATTGCCAACCAAAAACTTTATGTAAACAGAGCGGAAGGCTTTGTGGGTATAGGTTTGAAGAAAGACGAATATGTGTGCGATTGTTCGGATATGGACGATATCATCGTGTTCCGAAGGGATGGTAAAATGGTGGTGAGCAAGGTGCAAGACAAAGCATTTATGGGCAAAGACATTATTCATGTGGATGTATTTAGAAAGAATGATGACCGCAGGATTTACAACCTAATTTACCTTGAAGGAAAAACCAAGGTGAGTTATGCCAAGCGTTTTGCTGTTACAGGCATTACCCGCGATAAAGAATATGACCTAACCCAAGGTACTGTTGGCTCTCGCATCTCTTATTTAACAGTAAATGCAGGTGGTGAAGCCGAAGTGGTGAATGTGGTATTAAGTCCATTGAGCCATGCCCGAAAGCTAAGCTTTGATTTTGATTTTGCTACCTTGGCCATCAAAGGCAGAGCGGTGCAAGGCAATATCGTTTCTAAATACTTGGTTAAAGGCATTAAGCTTAAATCTAAAGGGGTTTCTACCCTTGGTGGATTGGATGTTTGGTATGATGAAATATTAGGCCGATTAAACACCGATGATAGAGGCAAGCATTTAGGTAGTTTCCATCCAAATGATTTGATTTTGGTTTTATACAAAGATGGTAATTACGAACTGACAGGTTACGAATTAACCAACCACTACGAAACGGATAAGATACTACATATAGTTAAGTTTAAGCCAAGCCGACCTATCAGTGCGGTGTATTATGATGCGGTTAATAAAACACATTATGTAAAGCGTTTTGTGATTGAAACGCAGACCATCAATAAAAAGTTCTGTTTTATAGCTGAAGATGGCAAGAGCCAATGTTTGGTAGCTACTGATATGAAAGTACCGGTGGTGAAAGTTGCCATTGGTAAAAACAAAAAACAAGCTAGCGAAGAAGAGATAAACCTAACTGAGTTTATTGAAGTGAAAGGATGGAAAGCCATAGGAAATAAACTTACAGGAAACGATTTGATAAGCATAGAATTGTTAGAGCCCATCCCAGAACTAGAAGCTGATGAGGAGGATAATAGCAATACACCAATCGAGCCCGAAACCGATGCCCAAATACATTTGATAAACGATGATATAGAGCAAGAGGAAAAGGAGAAGATAGATAAACTATTGCAAGACGAACCTGAAGAAGAAAACAAGCCTAGGTTTAAAAAGAAGGTGATACCACCAACCGAGCAGCCGAAGTTGTTTTAGTAAAAAAAATTAATGAAATATAATTATGAAAAGTAATATTATTAATATTTTCATTTTGTACGTTATTTTCATTAGTTATTCATGTAATGGCGGAGGTGATTGTGCCTATTCGACAACATGTGAAGGTCTATATTATGGAGATTATAATGTAAAAGATTCAACGCAATATTTTCTCGCCCTTGTTGGTGTTGCGCATAGGATTGTGCGAGGCTCACCAACAAGTAAATGATAGGTGTATGCTTATGTTTATTAATGAAGAACACCATATGCGCCAACCTAATTTTATTCAAATGGCTCTAAAGTCTAAGCTTTTCCAGGTGTTAAGTGGAGCATTAACCACATCCCAACTATCCGAGTCTGTCAAAAAGCTAATGATAGTAATATTGCCTTGATCGAAATCAACCAAACTTAAAGATTGTATTTGTTTATCTTCTTTTTTGAGCTTTGCAAAGCTAAAAGTAGCTTCAGCATAAACCTGAACATAAAATAGGAAAAGGCATTAAATAATTGGTTTAATAATTTTCCCTTTCTTTCAATTTTATCAAATGATAATTCGTCACATCCATTTTCAATGATGTTATCAATCATATTATTTGTTTTCTTGCAAAACCCAAGGTCATTTATTTCTATATTACATTCAATGCTCCCAAAATCACTAAGATGATTGAAGTTATAAGAACCAATATTTACAGTGGTTTTATCAATGCTTGCTAATTTTGCATGTAACACACTCTCTTTCCATTCGTATATTCTAATACCAGATTTTAATAAATCGCTTTTGAAGAAATCAGTAGCTCTTTTTGCTAACCCCACATCTGAAATAGCGCCTATAACAATTCTTACCTTTACACCACTCATAGCAGCTTTTATTAATAGCCTTTTCATAGAAAGCGGTGGAATAAAATAACTTGTTACAAGTGTAATTTGCTCCTCGGCATTTCTTATTTGAGATT
>RGVD01000097.1 GCA_010027395.1 Bacteroidota bacterium | reverse complement strand
TATAACATCGACAAAAGAGCTGCCATCCATAATTTTGTTCTGGCTGCCAATCATGCACAGCAACTCGGATTAGGCATAAATGCTGGTCACGACCTAAGTTTAGAAAACCTAAAATATTTCAAACAAAACATACCTCAACTGCTAGAAGTATCAATTGGTCATGCGCTAGTTTGCGATGCCTTGTATTATGGTTTAGAAAACACGATCCAGCTATACAAAAGACAACTTTTGTAAATTAACTATTCTAATTTTCAAAGATTACTATATTCGTGCTTTCACAATTAAACAAGCCATGACAAAAAAAATAACCTTTATTAGTTTTGCACAACTGCCATCATTTTTATGGAAAGTTGAAAATGGCAAATTGATTAATCCAACTACCTACCAATTTGATGTATTTATTTACAATACAGGTGAAAGTGAGTTTGAATTAAGAGGTGGCACCATTGCCCTGAATGTAAATCCAGCTTGGAAAAACGAAGGGATAATAGAAGTATCAGCAGTTTCAAGTGAATTAGTTGCTTCACAACAAAAAGGGAATGCGATGTATAATGTGTCAGCAGATGACTATTTAAGAAAAATAATTAATAGTGTTTCAAAAGGTGCGGGTACATCCATAGCAGCGCATGGCAAGGTAAAATGCTTTACCATTCAACTTACCAATACTGTTGCCTTTTCTACCAAGGCTAAACCTAAATTTGCTTGGAAATTCGATAATTCACCCGGAGCAGGATTTAATTGCAGTGGTGGTGAAAATGGAGCAGCTATGACCGTAGTAGCCATAAGAGGTTCAGCTGAAGTAATAGCCAATCAAAAGAATTGTGTAGTGATTCCTTAGCTTACGTAAGGAAAATCTTATCTCATAATCGTCTCTTCCCTATCAGGTCCAACAGAGATAACACCTACACCCACACCAATTTCTTTTTCTACAAAATCCATGTAATTCTTAAAAGTGTCTGGCAAATCAGCATACTTGCGTATTTTGGTTAAATCTTCACTCCAACCATTAAATGTTTGGTAGATAGGATTTACTTGAATATCGTTTAGGTTAAAAGGAAGTTCTGAAGTTATTTGCCCATCAATATTGTATTGGTTGCAAACCAATACATCATCAAAGCCACTTAATACATCGCTTTTGGTGCATATCAAATCTGTAACTCCATTAAGCATGATAGAATACTTAAGTGTAGGCAAATCCAACCAACCTGTTCTGCGCGGACGGCCTGTGGTAGCACCAAATTCATGACCTAATTTTCTGAGTTTTTCGCCTGTTTCGTTTATTTGCTCTGTAGGGAACGGACCACTACCCACGCGGGTACAATAGGCTTTGAATATCCCATACACCTTATTTATCTGTTGGGGAGCAATACCCAATCCCGTGCAAGCACCACCGGTAATGGTATTTGAAGAGGTTACAAATGGATAAGACCCAAAATCTATATCAAGCAAAGTACCTTGGGCACCTTCGGCCAAAACTTTTTTGCCTTTGCTTATCAAATCATTGATTACATACTCTGAATTGATGATTCTAAATTGTTTAACAAACTCAACCGCCTCAAAAAATGCTGGCTCATGTTCGGCCAAATCATAATTGAAGTTTAACGAATCAAGTAATTTCCTGTGAATTTGGGCAGCTGCCTCGTACTTCTGTTTAAAATTTGGATTTAAAATATCACCTATTCTCAAACCACTGCGGCCAATTTTATCTTGGTAAGTTGGGCTGATGCCTCGTAGTGTTGAACCAATTTTATGCTCACCTTTATGTGCTTCTGAAGCTGCGTCTACCAGACGGTGAGTAGGTAATATCAAGTGTGCTTTTTGAGAGATGAATAGATTCTTTTTCAAATCAACCCCAGCCTCAGTGGCCTTTTCAATTTCTTTTTTTAGTTGAACAGGATCAATCACCACACCATTGCCAATGATATTGATGCAATGCTCATGAAATATACCAGAAGGAATGGTATTGAGTACAAATTTTTTACCATTAAACTCTAATGAATGTCCGGCATTTGGTCCGCCCTGAAAGCGCGCAACCACATCATATTGTGGTGTTAAAACATCTACAATTTTACCTTTACCTTCATCGCCCCACTGAAGCCCCAATACTACATCTACCATAATCTTAATTATCTTGTTTTACTGTTATTTTACAATTTACACATTTGTTATCTGCATCCACTTTGGGTTTACCAAAAAGATACAACGAATGATTGGTTACTTCAAAATTCATCAAATCACCCATCATGGTTTTTATTTGGTGTATGCGTGGGTCACAAAACTCCACAATATCATTACACTCGTTACATATCATGTGGTCGTGCTGACGGAACCCAAAAGCCCTCTCATAGCGAGCTATATTCTTGCCAAACTGGTGTTTAATAACCAATCCACACTCCAAAAGCAGGTCTAGGGTATTATATACCGTGGCACGGCTAACCCTGTAGTTCCTATTTTTCATATGAATAAAAAGCGTTTCAACATCAAAGTGCTCTTTGTTTGAATAAATCTCATCCAAAATAGCAAACCTTTCTGGGGTTTTTCTTTGCTGGTTGTGTTCTAAATATTCAGTGAACTTTAGCTTAACTTCGTCTTTTATTTTTTGGCTTGCTCCTACGTCAGTCATTTTCCTGAATTATAACCTTGTACACACTTTAGTTTGCCTATTTTGATAATAAACATACTTAGGTGCATTTCTAAGTCTGCAAAATAATGGAATTACAGAATAAAGTTACACACAAAGTCTAAACCAAATGAAAGCTGAATTTAAACTGATTCTCAAACCTTTCTTAATTATCCTCTACCCTTCTTACAGTAATAAGCGGGCTTGCATCTTTAATGGTTTGCATCAGTTCCTCCAGATGTTGGGTATCCATAATTTCGAGGGTAATCATTCCTTCAAACGAACCTGCATTGGAAGTAATGCTAATTGCCTTCATATTGATTTGCAATTGCTTAGAAATAATATCTGTAATGGTGCTAACAATTCCCACACTGTCAATACCTTCAACCTTAATTGACGTAACAAAAGACTTGCGAATATTGAGAGATTCATTGGCCCATTTAGCCCTGATGATGCGATATCCATAATTACTCATAAGACCTGTAGCATTAGAGCAATTGGTTCGATGGATTTTAACTCCTTCTCCTACTGTAACAAATCCAAAAATCTCATCCCCTGGAATGGGGTTACAACATTTGGCAAAGGAATACTCCATACCAGTTTCTTCATCACCAATAATTACAGCATCATTACCTTTTTTAATAACTTTTTTCGGCTTGCTCAGCACTTCCAAAGTTGGCTTAGCGATCTCATGATTGATAATCTCCTCAATATCGATTTTGGATGTATCAATTTTTTCAGTTGCAATTTGATAATACAATTCACCCACCGAAGCCAATTTAAAATGCCTAATTAAATAACTCAGTGCATCAGATGTAAAAGAAACTTTAGAATTTTTGAACTTCCGTTCTAAAATCTCTTTTCCCATGCTCGAGGTTTTTAACCTTTGTTGCTTAAAGTACTCTCGAATTTTGGCCTTGGCCTTGGCCGTAACCACCAAATTTAACCATTCTTCTGTGGGCTTTTGCTTTACTGATGTGAGGATCTCAACCTGATCTCCATTTGACAATATGTGGTTAATTGGAACCAACTTATTGTTTAGTTTAGCACCAATACATTTTATCCCCACATCTGTATGAATCTCAAAAGCAAAATCGATTACAGAGGCAAAAGCAGGTAATTTCCTCAAATCACCTTTGGGTGTAAAAACAAAAATCTCGTCAGAGTATAGGGTTAGTTTAAAATCATCCAAAAACTCCAAGGCATTTTGTTCAGGATGTTCCAAAATCTCGCGCACCCTTCCAATCCATGCTTCTAGTCCATTATCATTATTCTGACCAGATTCTTTGTACTTCCAATGTGCTGCGTAGCCTTTTTCGGCTATGTCGTCCATACGCTTGGTTCTTATTTGTATTTCTACCCACTTACCTTTGGGCCCCATAACAGTAGTATGTAAACTCTCATAACCATTGGCTTTAGGGGTACTTACCCAATCTCTAAGCCTGTCAGGGTTAGGAGTGTAATGGTCCGTAACAATAGAATATGCTTTCCAACAATCCGACTTTTCATTATCTATTTCCGAGTCGATAATTACACGGATAGCAAACAAGTCATACACTTCTTCAAAAGGTATGTTTTGTTTTTTCATTTTACTAAGAATAGAATGAATGGATTTAGGGCGACCTTTCACTTCATATACCAAACCCAAGGCATCCAAATCTTGTGTAAGAGGTTTTACAAACTCGTTGATATACCTTGTTCTTTGCGATTTGGTTTCATGTAATTTGTGCTTAATAAAATTGTAGCTATCGGCTTGTAAATATTTAGTAGCCAAATCCTCCAATTCTGTTTTGATGGCATACAAACCCAAGTTTCAGAAGCAACTTTCAATTGGCTCTTAGCACTCATGCTATCAAGGGTTCGCATGTTGTGAAGTCTATCCGCTAATTTTATCAAAATAACCCTTACATCATCACTCAAAGTAAGGAGCATTTTCTTGAAGTTCTCGGCCTGCATGCTCTTGTCTTGTTGATCAAAAACCCCCGATATTTTGGTTAATCCATCAATAATCCTCGAAACTTTATCGCCAAACTTTAGCTTCACATCCTCTAAGGTGATGTCGGTATCTTCAACGGTATCATGCAAAAGGGCACAAATCACTGAGGTGGTACCTAAGCCAATCTCTTCAGCACATATCTGAGCCACAGCCAGTGGGTGAAGAATATAAGGCTCACCCGATTTACGCCTCACATTTTTGTGGGCTTCAAGCGATAATTCAAAAGCTTCTCTTATTCGTTTTTTATCTTCCTTGCTCTTTTCCTTTAATATATTCAGCAGATTTTTATATGCTTTGACAATAACTTTATTTTCTAAATCGGTATCGTTACGAACAGTCATCCAGTTTGAAGTTTTGTGCAATTTATAATTTTGGACTGTCTATTGAAATTTTTAATCACATAAGTGATTATAAAAAAATCTGTTTGCATAATTTAATAGTTCTATTACATTTGCAGTCCTTTTTTGCGCATGTGGCGTAATTGGTAGCCGTGCCAGACTTAGGATCTGGTGCCGAGAGGCGTGGGGGTTCGAGTCCCTCCATGCGCACACAAAAAAGTATAAATAAGACTGAACCTTGTTCGGTCTTATTTTTTTAAGAGCTTATTGTAGAAAAATGAACGCAACTTTAGATAAAAAAGACGCCTTAAACGGCACTATTACTGTAAACATCGCTGCTGATGATTACATGCCAGGTATAGACAAAAAAATATCTGACTACCGCAAAAAAGCAAACATCCCGGGTTTTAGAGTAGGACATGCGCCAAAAGCCATGGTTGAAAAAATGTTCGGACCAAATATGCTTTTGGAAGAAATCAATGCAAGTGCCTCAAAAGGTTTGTATGATTTTATCGAAGAAAACAAAATCAATATCCTTGGTCAACCTATCCTTAACGAAGAGACCATGATAGACAAACTTGAAAAAGGTTTGGACTATACTTTCAAATTTGATATTGGTATTGCGCCTGAGTTTGATTTGCAAGTTTCATCTGCTGATGTATTTACCAAATACGTTGTAAAGGTTGAAGACAAACAAATAGACGAAGAAGTTGAGCGTATGCGTAAGCGTTTTGGCAAACTACAAGAAGTAGACAAAGCTGAAGACAACGACATGATTTATGTAAAACTTACCGAGCTTGATGATGACGGAAACGCTATCGAAGGTGGAGTGAGCGCTGATTCAGTTCCCATTTTAACCTCAGCTGTCAAAAGCGAAGTGGTAAAAGCTACTTTAATTGGTATTGAAAAAGGAAACGAATCAACCGTTAATATTTTTGGTTTGTTTGACAATGATGAAGGAGAAATCTCTCATGCATTAGGCATTCAAAAACCAACTGTGGCTGACCTTAGCCCTAATTTCAAAATGGTAGTTAACGAAATAAAACGTACCACTTTGGCTGATATCAACCAAGAATTGTTTGATATGGCTTTTGGTAAAGATGCAGTGACTACTGAAGCTGAAATGCGTGACAGATTGGCTAAAGAAATATCAAGCTATTTTGACGGACAAGCTGAGCATTTATTAGAGCATGGCATGACTGATGCAATCGTAGCTAAACACAATATCACTTTGCCTGATGCTTTCTTGCAACGTTGGTTAAAAGACCGCTACGCAGATAAATTCAATGATGACAATATGGAAGAAGCTTTCAAACCAGAAGCTAATTACCTGAGAAATCATTTGTTTGAAGAAAAAATATTGGTAAGCAACAACATCAAGGTTGAAGAAGAAGATATAAGAGCTGCTGCTGTTGAATACACCAAATCAATGTTTGGCATGTATGGCATGAGCAACCAATTGAATGATGAATTAATTGATAGCCTTGTTGAGCCAAATCTTAAAAAAGACGATTACCGTTCTAAGATGATTAACTCGGCAGTGAAAAAGAAAGTGAACGATTATATTAAATCGGTGATCACTATCGAAAACAAAGAAATCAGCCAAGAAGAATTTTTGAAAATTGTGGAGGAACACAACCACCAACACCACAATCATTCACACGAAGAATAATATTTGAAAATCCCGAGCAATCGGGATTTTTTTTGCCTCTCCCTAAATCCCTCTCCAAAGGAAAGGGACTTTGCAGCCCACGAAGCCTTAGTTTTGGAAAGCAATTAATAAACCCAATGCTGTTCGTGGATGTTAGCGCAGCGCATCCCGAACCACAGATAAAAGGGATATTTATCCTACAATTTTAGAATTGAATTAATATTATCGATTTTTATCTTGCTATTTATACAAAACATGGCAATTGAATAGCGGATTAAATCCGCATTACTCTGATTCGACATGCGCTGCGCTAACATGTCGAATAGCGGGATAGCGGGATTATTATCAGTAAAATCAATAAAACATTAAACGCTTACTACAATAGTTAACTTGAACTTTCTCTGTTTTTCCGAACCTATTATGTGCAATAATTATCTGAGCTTTACCGTCTGTATTTGATCCATCATCGAACTCTTGAATTGCATAATATTCAGGACGATAAACGAGCAAAATCTTATCCGCAAATTGCTCCAAAATAGTTCTGTGGTCAAAATCATTTAATAATGGTACAGTTCTTTCATTACTATTCATTTGGGAGGATATTAGAATAGATATTTGTAATGAAGTTGTGATTTCTTTTAATACTTTTAATATCGTCAAAGTTTCTCTATCTCGAGGATTGTTAAGATTAATACTAGGTATTAGTTGCAAATAATCAATAATGACAAGTTTAATGTTGCTTGTTTTAACAAATTCGCATATCGTATTTTTCAGTTCAATAATATTTAGAAGCTTGTTGTCAGAAAAATAAAGAGGCATACTGTTTAACTCATTCAGAGTGCCTTCAATTAGATTTTTTCCATGCTCACCTAAATTACTGTATGGATAAATTTGATAATAGCTAAGTTGACTTATTTGAGATACTAAGCGCTTAATGAAATTATCTTTGGTTAGATTCAATCCAAAATACAAAACAGCTTCCTGGTTTTTATTTGCAGTGTGCAGGGCTTGTGTTATTAAAAAGGCAGATTTTCCATTCCCAGCATGACCTCCAACTAAGTGTAATTCGCCTGGTTTTATGTCTCCTAATTCATCGCTAAAATATGGTAATCCATCCATTTGAGGTTTTCTAAACTCGATTATCCAGTCTTCAATTAAATCAGCAACTTTTGATATTTCTATTTTCATATATAAATTTTTCGTGCTCAAATGTACCTTTTTCTTTTTAAATACAAATACTGAAATCGCAATTTTTAATTTACGAAAAGAAAATAATTTCAGTTTTGCTTGTATTTTTGATGAATACATTTTACTTTTGCAAACATGAAAATGACAATAACTGAATTGTTGCAGCAGGCATATGCGATTTTAAAACAACCAATTGTGGAGGGAGACAAAGGTTTTACCATAGAATCATTACTCGAAAAGCCGTTAATTGTAAAAAATTTTAAGAAAATCCAGATATGTTTGAAGAACAATTTCAAACTAGATATTGATTTTAAGCAAATACTGATAATCGTAATTCTGTTTAGGAAAGAGGATGCTACAACTGACCTAGATAATATTCCAAATTATTTAGGTTTAAAAAGTCAGCTAGGTTTATTATCGTTAA
This sequence comes from Bacteroidota bacterium, assembly GCA_010027395.1. GTDB lineage: Bacteria > Bacteroidota > Bacteroidia > UKL13-3 > UKL13-3 > RGVD01. Next base: position 1,212 of record RGVD01000097.1, on the reverse strand, counting down.
GTAGCAGCATGCAGGACTTAATTCATTTAAGTGTAGTAGTTTCTGACAACCAAGGAAAAACATCGCATATGAGACGAATAAAAAAACTTTTCTACGATCATTACTTAGATTCTATATTTCTAACTTCGTTAATAGAAAATAAACCCACTGAATTAAAAAAGCCCATAATTACTAGTGATCTTCATTTTATAAGAAAAGTGGCAGTTATGTTTGCGAAGATGTCTGCAGAATCAAATGAATTCTGCTATCGTTTTAGTTTGCGTCAGTTAATTATGCTCTTAAAATCACATCAGCATTTAGAATTGGTTCAACGCCTCACTAATATGTATGGTATGCCAGAATATGGCGAGGAGAATGAGCTAGATATAATAACACCTGCAGTAAATAGTTTGATTACTGTAGTTATTCTTTATTCTTATTTAAATAGTGAAGATGACATTAACCTAGTTCATAAATTCGAAGATGCCCTCGGGATGGAATTAAGTTTATTGTTAGTGGAACAAGTTGAAGAAAAAAACCACCCCTTAATTAGCCTTAACCACATACAAATTGCTCCACAAAATATCAAGGAAAAATTTTCATTAGTTATCAATATTAAGCATCAAATAGTTAACTTTTTTCTACCTTCATTACCAGTAGATAGTATATATAATAATGCCAAATTCTTATCTATAGAACCTCCTAATCAAGGTAACAAAATTGAGTTAAGATATCCAAACGAAGTGAAAGTCAACATGGATTTAATCGAGAAAATTTTAGAACAAAATTCTTTTGACGAGAAACTAACAGTATTTCTGCATGGAGATCCAGGTACAGGCAAAACCAGCTATGTGAAAAACTTGGCGTCTAGGACCAATAAAGTTCTTATTACACCCCGAGTTGTTAAAAGTATGTGGTATGGCGAGAGCCAAAAGAATTTAGAGCTATTATTCGATGAAGTTGATGCAATTACAAGCAAATTGGAAAATCCGCCAATCCTTTTTGTTGATGAAGCAGACAGTTTGTTGGGAGTTAGGCATCAATTAAACGAAACAAATTCAGATACACATAATGAGCTACAGTGCATACTTTTAAGAAGAATTGAAAACTTCAACGGTATTTTAATATTGGCATCCAACTTCTCTATTACATGTTTCGATCCCGCCTTTGATAGAAGAATGGACTTCGTTATTGAGGTAAAAACATCGCCAGATACATTAGAACAAATGCTCG
>RGVD01000096.1 GCA_010027395.1 Bacteroidota bacterium | reverse complement strand
TTTCTGAAACGGGCAGATACACCTATGATTGGATTAACAATCCATCTAAAGATAAAAAATTAAAGCTGCAGAAAATTTTAGATAAACAGTATAGAAAGAGAAAAATATTTTTAATTGAACTATTGCAACAACCTGAACTTGAGCAATCAAGACGAAGGTTGGTGAAGGTGGATGGCGACTTCCTGAAAATAATTGAAAAGGAAAGAAAAGTAATGTCGATCCTGCAAAAAGATGCTGATTATAAAGACACTATTAAATTCGATGCTGCCAATAAGATATATAAAGAGATTGAAAGTGATCTAAAAAAATTGGATGTTAATGTTGAAGAGGTTGAATTGATGGTGATTGCCTCTTCAAGAAAATTAAGTCAAAAGAAATATGCAAGTTATAGCACACTATCTTCTTTGCTTGTAATCATGCTTATTGGTTTGGTTGTGGTAAGTATTATTTCACTAATGATAACGAATAGTACTGTTATTAAACCAGTAAGTGAACTGAGTGAGGTGCTAGATGCAGTTGGGCGAGGGCAAATCATTAATTATGAAATGCAAATTCAACGCAAAGATGAAATTGGTATTATTCAACAATCTACTGTTACATTGATAAGAGGGCTGAAAGCCAAGGCAGATATTGCCAATGCCATCGGAAAAGGTAATTATGATATAGAACTGAAACTTCAAGGTAAAAATGACAAATTGGGCAAAGCTTTGATTGAAATGCGTAATAATCTGAAAAATTCAATGTTGAAGGAGATTGAGTCTAAGAAATCATTAGAAAAATATACACTTAGTTTAGAGAAGAAAAATAAGGAATTGGACCAGTTTGCATATATAACCTCACATGATTTAAAGAGCCCACTGCGAGGAATTAATAACCTTTCAGAGTGGATTGAAGAAGATATGGGTAGCTTAATGACTGATGATAGTAAAGGCTACTTCAAATTAATGCGTGGTAGAATCCTCCGTCTTGAATCACTTATCAATTCTTTGCTTAAATACAGTCGATCAGGTAAATTAGGTGGTGAAAAAGAATGGGTTGATTCGCGTGATTTGGTTCTGAATTTATTACGAATAATTAACCCACCCAACAAACATGTAATATACTTTGATGATGCCCTGCCAAATGTGCATGCAGTTCGAAAAGATATTGAAGATGTGTTCTACGAATTGTTGACCAATTCAATAAAATATGCTAATGTTAATAAACCGGTCATCAACATTACTTATCAACACGTAGATGGAAAACACCAATTTTGTATTGCCGACAACGGCATCGGTATAGCAGCAGAATATCATAATAAAATCTTTACCATTTTTCAAACCCTTGAAGCACGCGATAAGTTCGAAAGCGTAGGTGCAGGGCTTGCCATTGCAAAAAAAATTGTGGAAGAAAATAACGGTGAAATTTGGGTGGAATCAGAGAAAGGCAAAGGGGCAAAATTCTACTTTACTTGGCAGGAAATAGTTGAAAAGTAACTAAAATTAGTTATCTTCGACTTTTGCGAATTTGACCCTTTGATTTACTCAAGTTTGAAATATATATTGCATAAGAAAATTGATAACGATGAACGAGAAAATTATAAAAATTCTGTTATTTGAGGATGATGAAGTGGATGTGATGAACGTCAAAAGGGCATTTAAGAAAAATAATGTTACCAACCCTTTGTATGTTGCTGGAAACGGAATTGAAGCCCTTGATTTTTTAAATTCAGAATACAAGACAAATCCTCATGACTATCCGCGTATTGTGCTTCTTGATTTGAACATGCCTAAAATGGGAGGTATTGAGTTTTTAAGAGAATTAAGAAACAATAACCATTTGAAAAACATAAGTGTTTTCGTTATGACCACATCCAATGAAGACAATGATAAAATAGATGCATATAATTTAAATGTGGCCGGTTATATTCTCAAACCGCTTTCTATGGACCAGTTTATGACTGTGGTGTCTACACTTAACAATTATTGGAAACTTTGTGAATTTCCTGTTTAATTCTTACCTCATTTGTAATTAATGGATAGTCAAGCCTCATTCAAACTATTACTTATTGATGATGACGAAGTCGACATCATGCAATTTGAAAGAGCCCTGAAAAAAACAGGACTTGTTTACAATTTACAGATTTGTAAGAATGCCGAAGAAACTCTTGAAATCATTAGTAAAGAGGTATTTGATTGTATTTTTCTTGATTATCAACTGCCAGGTATTGATGGATTGCAATTGCTCAAGAAAATAAGGGACAAAGATGTTCTTACGCCTGTTGCTGTTTTGACTTCTCAGGGGGATGAGAAAGTGGCTGTGCAAATGATTAAGAGTGGGGCTTTTGATTATTTTGCAAAATCTGATATCACACCAGATAGCATTCAAAAAGTAGTGATTTCAGGTATTCGTTTATGGGAAGTGGAGCATCAACGCAAACGTGCTGAAGAAGAAATTAAGGTTAATAATTATAAACTCAATGCAATCATAGAAAGTACCACAAGTATAATTTATGCGGTAGACAAGCAACTGAATTTATTATCATTTAACTCAACCTTCAAAAACAGTATTCACTCTAGAACTAGCACTGATGTTAAAGAAGGGATGAACTTTGCCATGATAAACTTCAAAAACGCTGAACGAGAGGACATTGTTTCGAGTATCGATCGAAGCTTGCAAGGTGAGCAGTTTACACAAGTAGAAGAATTTGAAATGGATGGTAGTGCCATCTATATAGAAACTACATATAATCCCATTTATGGTGCTAATGATGAGATAACGGGTGTGGCTGTTTATTCGCAAGACATTGCTGAAAAGAAGAAATTTGAACATGATTTGTTGCAGGCACGAAATGATGCTATCGCAGCAGCCAAGGCTAAGTCAGATTTTCTTTCAAACATGAGTCATGAGATTCGTACTCCTATGAATGCCATACTTGGTTTAACCGAATTATTGTTAGAAGAAAATTTTGAAGGAGGTAATCTTGAGAACTTAAAATCAATCAAATATTCTGCTGATAACCTTTTGGTAATTATAAATGATATCCTTGATTTTAGTAAGATAGAAGCAGGTAAAATTACCTTTGAGAACATCAACTTTGATTTGCGCCTTCGAATGGCTGAATTGAAGAAAACATTTGATTACAGGGCAAAGGAAAAAGGCCTTGAATTTAATGTAACAGTGCCTGAAAATATTCCGCATTACATTAAAGGGGATCCTTACCGCCTAAATCAAATACTCTTTAACTTAGTGGGCAATGCCATTAAGTATACATCGAAAGGTTTTGTAGAAGTTAAAACATCTTTAAATGAAAGTGAAGAATCAGATAAAATAAACCTTGTATTTGACATAGTAGACAGTGGAATCGGAGTTCCTGAACATAAGCAAAATAAGATTTTTGAAAGCTTTACCCAAGCCTATACCGATACTACACGTAAATTTGGCGGAACTGGTTTAGGATTAGCCATTACCAAGAACTTAACTGCACTGCAAGGGGGTTATATAAATATTAAAAGTAAAGTAGGCAGCGGTACAACTTTTACTGTTGAAATTCCGTTTGAAGTTGGTAATGCTGACGCCATAGAAAAACAAGATAAAACAGAGAAAGATTTGATCCTTGATTTATCTGAAATCAAAATTCTTTTGGTAGAAGATAATTTAATGAACCAGTTTGTGGCTAAACAGTTTTTCAAAAAATGGAATAATGAAATTTCCATTGCCAATAATGGTTTAGAGGCCATAGAAATATTGGTAAAAGACGACAGTTTTGATTTAGTTTTGATGGATTTGCAAATGCCTGAATTAAGTGGTTTTGAAGCCACTGAAGTAATCAGGGCTGAGCACACAAAAGTAAAAAATCGAAATATACCTATCATAGCCCTATCCGCTGATGCCTTCCAAGAAACAAGAAGAAAGGTTTTAGAAGCAGGTATGAATGATTTTGTTACCAAGCCATTTAAGCCAGAGGAATTGTATCACAAAATCGTGAAATACAAACCCCTGAAAGGAAACAAATAGTCAGTCACTTTTTTAGAAATCCATATCTATTCCAAAACGTAAGAACCAATCATTGTTACCTCCAATGGATGTTACTTTTCCAGCATCCACCCTTAAGAAAGTTAAGATATTACTTAATCCAAAATACACTTCGTTATAGTTGATGTTTGTTGTATACAGGAAGTTTACCCCTGCCACTTCATTGGCATGAAGCTTGCGCAGCAATGGCACTTTGCCAATTAAGAATCCCTTAAAGTTTTGCATGGCATGTGCCTCAATAAATTTATCATTGTTGCTATATTGGTAATAGTTCAGTGCATGAAATCCGGTTAGTCTAACCCTCGTTTCTTCACCTGTTGCATTCAAGTTTTTAGGGTTATGTAAAAACATGGTTTGGTTTCCATTGAAATGTTTATAATCAGCAAATAGCATATTGTCTGTTGATAGAAACATACCAGTATTCACATCAAATTTTAATTCTCCCAATAATTTTAGGTTGATGTCTTTTCCTGTGCCAGCCTCTAAATACATGTAATTGAATTTGCCTATATTATTGTCGCTAGCAGCCGTCATGATCGCATTTTTGAAGCTGAAATATAAATCAGGGTATTTTGATTCGAGCACATTCTTAAAGTTTGGAAACATTTCATATTTCTGTTTTATAACATACCTCAACGAAATGCCATATTCAAAGGTTGAATGTGAGTTAAAAGCAGGAGCATCATTCAATGAATTAAGCGGATTGTTTGATGTATAGGGCCTTTTTTCTTTATCAGCAAATGAATAATCGGTATGATTTATCATGGCTTCTCTTTGATAATATTGCACATTGGCCTTAGCATACAATCCATTTGTTAATTCATTTCTTCCTGTGATAGATAATACATCTTTTTGCAAAACCTTTATGTAATTAAATCTATCAAACAAAGTGTAGCCCGCATTCACAATTTTACTTATGGGTTCTGCTTGGTTGTATTGCTCAATAAATCTGCCTGCTTTGAATGAGATGCTTGAACTAGTTCTATTGTCCAAAGTTTTGAAATATTGAATACCTAGAGCAAATTTTTGATTGGCAAATCCATACCTTAATGTTGTGGTAAGATAGGTTCGATCTCTTCCTAAATAATACTCTTCATTACTGCCAGAAAATAAACGATAACTGGTATTGAAGTTTGTGTATAAACCCTCAACAGTATTGAACCCAAAAGCAAATAAAAGTGGGTCGAATGATAAAGATTTACTTAGGCTGTCATTCCGTTTGCTATAAGTATATCCGCTCAAAAATATTTTATCTAGTGTTATTTTATTTCTTACTCTTGAAATAGAATCAAGGTATTGAGGAGTATGTTGTGCTTGATAAATACTATCGGATTTGCCATAGTGCTTTTCCTCTTCTGCAGTAAGCATAATGGTGCGATTACTTTTCCAATAATTGCTATCTTTTCTGTTGGCATTTCTATCTATTTTAAAGGTTTCGTTGCCAAAGAATCCTGCAGGGAAACTTCGGTTAAGATTGTAGTTGCTCATGCTAGCCATGTTTAAATCATTCGCACCAAATCCAAATACTTTTATATGACTATAAATTTTCATTTGCATAGGCACCCAAGTATTATTGATGTTAACCATTTCTTGTTGCAAATTCACTGTATCTACAAATTGTATTTGTGCATCTTTTGTGGCTCTTAAATCAGCACCATATATCTGATAATCGTTAGATGTGATGTAGATATAACCTTGAAACAATGGATCACCTTTACGAAGTGGGATAATTTCTATTTTGTTAACCTCTTTGCTGTCTATATAAAAACTGCCTTTAAACTTGTATTTATAGCTAAGTGTAGCCAATGGTGCAATGGGAGATACAAAAGGTCTTTCGCTGTAGTAGCTAAGGTCTATGGTTGGTTCATATAGATTGAAGAATACATCTTTTACCCTGTTCCAACTAAAGCCTTGTTTCTGACCAGCTACTTTGCTAGCCATCATTTCCTCTTTACTGTTATCAGGTTTTTCAAAGTAATATTTTGCTGAAGATTCAGATAAATAAACAAGGCCTAAATCATTTGAATCTATAACCTCACCGTTGGCAACCAATTTTAAAAAGAATGGCATGTTTTTAGGCACTTCCAAGAGCTTAACATTTGATTTCATATACACATCAGATGAAAAAGATTTTACCTTGTCATAGTTTTCTTTTCGTTTTTTGATGGCTTGTTTAATAATGCCCAATGCTGGGTCAACCGCATTTGCCGATACCGTTACTGTTTTTATCTGAATGTTTTCAGATTTCATTTTGATGACCAAGTTTTGTGTTCTTGTTCTTAATCCAAGTTTGATTTTTTGTTTTTCATAAGTTAATGATTGAACCACCAAAGTAGCATTGTTAAACTCTTTTACCTTTAATTCAAACTCCCCATTTTGATTGCTTGTCGTACCAATTTTACTTTCTTCTAAATACACATTGGCATAAATAACAGGCTCATTATTCTCATCAATCACCTTGCCTTTTAGGCTGATGTAATTTTCTTTTACACCCAAACATTGCATGACAAAGGCTGTTCGATAAGCTTGTTCTATCAATCGGTTGTACCTACCTGAAGAACCTCCATGTCCACCTTCCATCACTGTTTTGAAAAGCAGTGTATTGGTATCTGTTTTCAATTCTCTTAGCTTGGCTACCCATTTGGCAGGCTCCCAATAACCCACTTGTGCATCGTTGTATCCTGCTGTTACAAGCATGTGAGGATATGCCTTGGCCTTTACATTATCGTATGGCGAATAAGATTTCATATAATCATAATACTTCTTGATTTTTGGATTTCCCCATTCTTCAAACTCGCCTGTTGTCAAAGGAATACTCTCGTCTAACATGGTATTGACAACATCCACAAAGGGCACACTGGCTATTACACACTTGAATAAATCAGGACGCATATTGGTAACAGCACCCATCAGCAAACCTCCAGCTGAACCACCTTCTAAGGCAAGCTTGGCGGTGCTAGTGTATTTCTCTGCAATTAAATATTCGGCACAGCTAATAAAATCGTTAAAGGTATTTTTCTTATTCAACATGCGGCCATCATCATACCATTCTTGCCCCATTTCTCTACCTCCTCTGATGTGAGCAGTTGCTACTATAAAACCTCTGTCGAGTAAGCTAATATTGAGTTGGTTGAAATCGGGCATAGAGCTGGCTCCATAGCTACCATAGCCACTGAGAAGTAGTGGATTGTTGCCATTTCTTAGCATTCCCTTTTTATAAGCCAAGGTAATAGGAATCATTACACCATCTTTGGCTTTGGCCCAAACTCTTTCGCTTGCATACAAGTTGGGATTATACTTTCCATTGATACTATCCATATCATAAAAAGTATGTTTTTTAGTATTTAAATCGTAGTCAAACTCTTCAGAGGGCGTAACCATGTTCTCTGCATTATATCTTATCTCATTGGTCTTTTCGTAATCATAATCTTCAATACTGAAAGACATGCTACCCAATGTTATTTTCGATTTTAAGGTATCAATTTGATTGGTCTTTCTTTGCTTAATTAAAATTCTTTGTTCTACATTTTGTTGCTCGCTCCAAATGAGGTAGTTTTTCAATAGGCTATAACCTGAAAATAAAATCCCTTTTCTATGAGGAATTACCACTTGCCATTCTTTGCAAGACTTAGCACTGATTGGGGCTTTCATCAATTGTTGGTTAAGGGCATTGTAATTGGTTTGTATGTAAAACTCATCCCCTTCGTAGTGGTTGATATCATATAGTAAGGCAGCTTCTCTTTTCTTAAATAAGATTGGCTTTGCATGCACATCATCTGCGCTCCAATACCATGCTTCGCTGCTTTGACTTTTGCTAGTTTCCATGATGATGGAGCGTTTAAGTACGATCTCGTATGTTTTATCGTGCTCTTCGTATAGCAACTCATCTTCATTGGGGTTTGTACCAAGAGTGTGCTTGTAAAGTCTATAGCTGCGTTTGGTTTTGGCTTCTGCCTTTGTATAGTAAATAGTTTTATTGTCGTTGGCCCAACTTACACTTAAAACACTATCAATTTTTTCGTTTTTAAGGGTAGAGTCAATATCCAATATTTTAAAATACATGGTGGAAACCAAACTTCCTTTGGTGTCAACACCATAGGCTATGATGGATTGGTCGGGGCTGTAGCTTAAAAACTGTAATGAGAAATAGAAAAATTCTTTTGATACTTCGTTCAGGTCAAGCACCACTTGTTCTTTGGCACTTAAGCTGTCTTTTTTGCGGTATAAGGCTGGATAATCTTTGTCTGCTACATTGCGGGTATAGTAGTAATAGCCTTCGTTTTTTTGTGGTTTACTATCAAAGGTTTCTTTCACCCTACTTCTGTATTCATCAAACAAAACCTTTTGAAGGGTGCTACTCGCCTTCATTTTATTGTCTGCATATGCATTGTTGGCATATAGGTAATTAATAACATCAGGGCTATTTTTATCCCTTAACCAAAAATAATTGTCACGCAGGGTATCGCCATGTATGATGGTTTGATGTAGTATCTTCTCTGCCTTAGGAGCACCATTTTCTTGCGCTTTGGATGCATTTAACAATAAAAAGGGTAGAAGTGCAGTGAACAGTATTTTTTTTATCATAATGAGCATATTTCAGACTAATACGATAAGCAATATAAAAAAGTTACATTGATTGCTTTTAAAAAATCTGTTGGTCTGCCAAAACTGAGTTGTTTTGCAAGAGCAATTCAAACTGAATTTAAATATATTTGTTTATGGGAAATGACTTCGAGGCACAAGCGAACCACGCAATACCAAAGCACAACGCTTGCGCTAGCTTTGGGAATATGATAGAGTTGAATGTGTTATTAATAATAAAAGAATTATTAGTGACTTCATATGTTTGTTATCTAATGATAATCATTTTTATAATTTTGAACGACTAATTATAACTACAATTATTGATACAATAACTAATTCAATGATTAGATAAATAAAAATATCTTTGAAAAAAATCCAATCTTTTTCAACTACTTTGTAGTAGTTTCCTTTAAGCTTATAATATACTTTTATTCCGTTGTCAGAAATTAAACTTGGTGGAGGATTTTCAGATGAATACCAGCTGGACGATTTATGACCTGTGGTTGTTTCTGTTTCTGGTTCGGAATTTAATATTTTATAATATCTATTTGAAAGTTCAGTTAAGTTTTTAATTTCTAAATATTTTCCATTTGAGTAAGCACCGCTTATATCTTTATCCGTGTATAAATCAAAACACGATTTGTAATAGTCGTTTGAAGGTCTAATGTAAATATTTGCATTTGGAAATCCTATATTATCTGCTTTTATGGTTTCAATCTCGAATTTATCATCATCAAATTTTGTAGCTTTTATAACATCAAAACCACCACTAGATAATTCGAATAATGAGTACAGCCTTTCCCTTTTCCACCATTCATCCAAGACCTCAAAAACCCCAACCTG
>RGVD01000095.1 GCA_010027395.1 Bacteroidota bacterium | reverse complement strand
CGCGCCCACGACCAGGAGATAAGGTACATGTGGACTGAAGTCTAGTGCATGGGACACAGTCTTACATGGATTCATCTCCAGCCTCAAGTGCAGCCCCAGGGGCGTGCCCACTACCAGGAAATCACGAACTGGTCCAATGAGCTGTGATCTGAACTGTAGTGTATAGGAACCCGACCCTTCCCTCTGGTGTTTCTGCCTCCCGTCTGCTGTTTCTATCCTCCCCTGCAGGCTCATCTTCCTGAGGTTCTTCGCGTCCATCCTCTGCAGCTACCGACACTTTGTTGTGAGCTTCATGGAGGCTATGGTGCCACCCACCATTACATTCATAGCAAATTTACGAGCTGAATAACCTGTAGAGTCAAAGTTATACTCGCTTTCACCTTCAATTTTATAAGAATCAACCATCTTGGCTTGCAATTCATGGTTAAGCAAAAAGTTTAATCCAATACCTGCATTCATACTAAAATCAAATTTCAAATCCCTTGTACGTTTTAAATTGAAATTTGCTAAAACAGGTATCTGCAGATACTGATAACGGTAATTCAAGTCAATACTCTTTTTTACGTTTGATTTATCAATTACAATACCTGAATATTCACCAGTACCAATTCCAGGATAAGTTCTATCTAGATATTTCAAATTCGTTAGTTGCCTTTGAAATCCTACATCCAAATAGGTTAATCCAGTTTGCAAATCTATGTTTTTAGTTAGGGCATATATTACCCAAACACTTGCACCATAGCTAACACGATAGGTCTCTTTAGTTGAAATAGAGTCATTGTATTTGGTATATGTTTGTCCAGTGGTTGACACAATAGCATCTGAAGATGATGTATTCAAACTGCCCGTTATGGTTGGTGTAATAGAAGCTCCTATACTTAACTTGGTTTTACTTTGTGCCAACAATTGACCGCTACTTACCACAGCCATTAATAGAATCACATAAGACTTAGTTGTTTTCAAATTCCAGTTCTTCATCGTCTTTTTTCTTTTCTTTTTGTTTTAACTGATTGGGTTTATCAAGCCCTAATTCTTTCTTAAAAATCTCTTTGATGTTCTCTTTTTCGATCTTTATGTCTTGTTTTATTTTGTTCTTCACTCCAATCTTATCATAAGAAAATTTAAGATTATTGATTGGGCCTGAAATGCTAACAAATAGGTTCAAACCGCCAGTCTTTTCATCTTCTTCTCCAAATTCATTTTCTTTTGGTTTGCGCTTTTTCTTAATCAATTCAGAAAGGCTTAATTTCAATTTATAGTCGAGCACATTATCGAAGTTTTGCTTTCCACTTAAAGAAACATTTAGTGCGTTGTTCTTAATTTCCATCTGAGACACAAAAATATTCTTATTCTTTATCTCAATTACATTCGACAAACTAGCAAACTTGATGTTTCGCAAATCATCCAAACTAATGTATTTACTTAATGCTTCAAGAGGCTTGTAGTTGACCAGTTCTCCATTGTTAATCTTCACATTTGAATACATATAAATCTTATCCATTAAGCAAGACAAATCACTCTTCCATACACCTGCAAAGTCGACATTTCCCGATAATTTACCCTTAAGATTTTTGTCAATGATATTTACTTGATCAAAATTATTCATTTGCCTAAACATTTCTGCTATATCAATATTTGATAAATTAGAAGAAGTGCTCACAAAAAAATCTCCATTACTTGCATTGTTGACAGTTCCATTTAGTTTTATACTTCCTCCCATTGCGCCAAAAGATACTTGTTCAAAGTTTATTTTCTTGCCTTCCATTTTTATATTCGAAATCACATTATTTGCTGTAAAACCAAAGTAAACCAACTTTTTGATATTAGCATTTAAAGTCAAGTTAATTCTATCGGGCAAACTAAATCCTTTATCTACAGCGCCTTTTTTATCATCTACTTGTTTCTGTTCCGAGACATAGTTAATATTCGCATTTAATTGTTCTTTGTCATCAATCATATAAGCCAAGGCATTATCAATACTTCCAGATATTTTGACATCAGATTGTTCAATTTCTGCATTGCAAGATTTAATCAATAGGTCGCCTTGTTGCAAACTCAATTCTGCTTTTAAATTGAGAATTTCTTTATCTGCTTGTTTCAATCTCAAACTAGGAAGATTAAGCGTTAAAGAACCTGAATTAGCTGGGTTATGAAGCACCGAATTGGTATTTGATAAGCTTCCGCTTAATTGCAAATCTACTTTCATTTCACCTCTCGCAGATTTAATGGCAGCAATAGGAAAGATTTTCAAGAAATCATCTATTTCAAATTGAGATTTCAGATTGCTTGTAAAATTCTTACTCTCGAAGTTGTTCAATTTAAAAAGACCGCTCAAGCTACCTGAGCCCAAATTGGCTTTAATATCATCCAATACAAGTTCTGAACTGGTCATATTGTGGGCATACCCATTATTAAACCAACCTTTAAGTGATATGTTTTTGAGATCAATATTGTTATCGGCTTGCAATGAACCATTGTTTATTCCAAAATCAACTTGAATACTCGGTGATTTTGTATCTGTCGCTTGCCCTTTAACAGAACCAGAGAAATACACATCACCCATGCTTTTGTATTGCTTCACTTTTTCGGGTAATGTAATAGGCATAATGGATAGTAAACTAGCAATCGAAATTTCTTTGGCTTTAAATTTCAGATTAATATCTGTTGAATTTTTGCTACTGCTTACATCTCCAGATAAGGCCAATTTCAAATCTTCAACAGCCAAATCACATTGTTTAATGGCATAAATTTTCTTTTGATTATTGATATTTAATACCGTTTCAATACTCAGTTTTTTGTCTTTTACGATAGCTAATTTATTGGCAGTAATATCCTGCACAAAGGCATTTGCAGAACAAGTCAAATCGAAAACCTTATCAATAAACTTACCTGATAGGGTTGTGTTTTCAATATTAAAGCGATAGTGCATTTTGCTGTGCTCATTATTGAAGGTAAAAAATATATTGTTTAGTTTAACCTGTTCCATCTCAAACCAAAAAGGCTCTGACTTGCCAGTATCTTTGGATTCTAATAAAATATCAAAATTGCTTTTCCCTTTTTTATCTAAGGCTAAATGACAAAATCCACTATCAATACTGAGCATATTTATTTTATAGTTTTTGCTCAAAATGTTCTGAATATTAAATCCTAAATATAGATGGCTAGCCTTGATTATGTTTTTTTCTGAATGATAGGGCTCACTTAATCTAAAATCCTTAAGGTCGAGACCCACATTTGGGAAAATAGAAAAAACAGTTATATCAATTTGGCTTGCACTTATTTCACTTTTCAATTGGGCATTTAATTGTCTTAAGGCATATTGCTTGATAGCATCCTGATTTACATACATGTATGTGAAAAGTCCTGCAAATAGAAGGATTACAATAAGAATAAAAATAGATACTATTTTGAACAGTTTTTTCATCAGCTAATTTACAAACGCAAAGTAACTTATAATATTTCGACAAGGTCAAAACAAATTCACAGTTGGTTGAAAAACTTGACTTAATACGTCCTACATGAATAAAAAATTGACAGGTATTTGAAAAAAATTATATTCGCACACGTTTTAAAAGGAATAAGCTCTTCTGATGTGTCGGAAGGCCAAAGCGTCCCGATGGTATACATCGGGAAGGTGGTTGAGCGATAAAATATAAATTGGGGGATTAGCTCATTTGGCTAAAGCGTCCCGATGGTATGCATCGGGAAGGTGGTCGAGTGTCACAACTTTATTGGGGGATTAGCTCATTTGGCTAGAGCGCTTGCATGGCATGCAAGAGGTGGTCGGTTCGAATCCGATATCCTCCACAAATTAAAACATAGACGATACCATTGGCTAGAGCGTCCCGATGCTTTGCTTCGGGAAGGTGGTCGGTTCTTCCGATTCATCGGAACGATATCCTTCAATACAAAATTGAAACCTTGGCCAATTTTTTAATTATTTGAATGTTTTTTTTCAAATAAGTAAATTTTCTGAAAGTGATTTATTCAACCTCCCTGCAATATAATTAATTATCTACCCTGACAATTATAAAGACTTTTTTGTATATCTATAAAAAGCAAAGCGGTTGCAGGAAACATCTAATTAATGCTTCCTTGATGTCCTATAACCTATCAACAAGAACATTATAGCAGCTATAACAAAGAAAAAAACTAATTTTATATCCTTTTGTTTGCTATAAAAATCATAAGCTAGAAACAAAGCCACTAAGGATGCTAGTATCATTTTAAGCCATGTCATTTGAGTGAGACTTAATTTCATTTTAGGCAGTAATACATAGACTACAATTACCACCGAAAGAAGCAATACAAAAATTAAGGGTAAGTTCATTTGATGTTTAATAGTTTTTTAAACTTATAATGAATTTCAGTATTTTCATAAATACCAGAAAACAACTCAGCACCTGGTCCAAAAGCAAATACTGGCACCATGATACCAGAATGTCCTCCTGTGCTATAATTTACCTTAAATGTGCTTTTATTTTCTTTGTTTTCAATCAATGATAAGCCACCTGTTTCATGATCTGCAGTAACTACTACCAAGGTATTTCCATCTTTGGTGGCATAATCCAAAACAGCATTCAATGTTTGGTTAAAGTCCAACAACTCTGATTTCATGTATTGAAAATCGTTGGCATGTCCACCCCAATCAATTTGGCTTCCTTCAACCATCAAGAAGTATCCTTCTTCGTTTTTAGAAAGGTTGCTTATGGCAATTTCAGTAGCTTTCATAAGGTAATCACCTCTACCTTCTGACTCTTTTTTCATTCCATCATAGGCTAAAAGATATACTAATTTTTTTGCATCTATTGGTTTGATTTCACTGCTATCAGCAAGGGTTGTGTATCCCTTTTCTTTAAGTTCTTCAAGCAAATCGCGCTTGTCTTTTCTATCCTTAAAATACTTGATACCCCCTCCAATGGCTATATCACAATGGTTGCGAATAAGAAATTCAGCTATTTCATCTTCTGATTTACGAGAGCCCACATGCGCATAAAAGGCGGCTGGTGTAGCATGAGTAATAGATGATGTAACCACCACACCTGTTCCCCATCCTTTATCTTTTAACATTTCAAACAAGCCATCAAATTCTTTTCCTGCAGAATCAACACCTATGGCTCCATTATAAGATTTTTTACCAATCGAAAAAACAGTAGCACCAGCTCCACTATCGGTAACAAAATTATCCGATGATTTCGTTTTGCTCAATCCAATTATTGGAAATCTTTCAAAAGCATTCATTGCGGTATGATCGGCCATAGCGCCTGTTATTTGCGCCAAGCCCATTCCATCACCAATTAAAAAGATAACCTTCTTAGGTTTTTTATACTTTGGCTTCTTGGGTTTGGCATTAGCAATATGTAATCCCAAAACCATAGCAAACAAACTAATCCATATTTTTTTCATACTTTTTTTATTAAATCATTTCAAAAAATTTACCAGGCAAGGAGCGCACAATACCTTTAAATTCTAGTTGTAGCAACCTCATCAATACCTCTCCTTGATTCATGTGCAAATCAAATGAAATATCATCAATACCTATCTTATTTTTTTGTTTAATGTAATTTACAATTAACAAATCATCAGGTTCTAAATCTAAAGTTAATGTATGTTGCTTTGGCTTGGTGGCATTTGTCGTATACCAATTCATCAACTCCATTAAATCTTGGGCACATGTAATGACGGATGCTTTGTTAACCCTAATCAAATGATTACAACCAGCAGAGTATTCATCATTCACTCGTCCAGGCAAAGCCATGATGTCTTTGTTATAGCTATTAGCAATTTCAGCAGTAATTCGTGAGCCTCCTTTCAAAGCGGTTTCAACCACCACAAGCACATCACACATACCCGCCACAATGCGATTACGTTTAGGAAAATTAGGCGCATCAGGGATGGTTCCACTCGGAAAGTCAGTTAATAATCCTCCTTTTTCAAGCATTTGTGCGGCTAGTTTCTTATGTGTCGCAGGATAAATTCTATCCAACCCATGAGCAAGAACACCCACAGTGGGTAAATTATTTTTAACAGCAGCTCTATGGGCATAGCCATCAATGCCCAATGCCAAACCACTTAAAATTAAACAATTTTGTTCAGCCAAATCAGCTACTAAGTTTTCGGTAAATGCTTTTCCATAGTCACTGGCTTTGCGAGTACCTACAATAGAAACTATTTTCAAAGTATTTAAATCGGCATCCCCCAGATAATACATTAAGCATGGCGAATCGTAGATATCTTTTAACCTAAATGGATAAGCTTCATCAAGGTAAAATAAGGTTTTTATTTTATGTTTTTTAATAAACTTCAATTCCTCTTCAGCTCTCTCAAAAGCTTTAAAATTAGATATACTTTCAGCCAAAAATTCTCCAATACCGGGTATTTTCAGGAGTTTAGATTTTTTTTCCTTGAACACAGCCTCTACACCACCGCAATAACTTACAAGGTTTTTAGCCAACACATCACCAATGTTTGGTATAAGAGTTAAGGCAATCTGATAAATAAGTTGTTGTTCCGATTTCATTTATTTACAAATCACTTCTAAGGTTTTAACAATAGCATTCTCAATGGTTTTGGAACCTTGCTTACTAAAATTGTTAGCTATACGGTTAGCCATTATGGCATTAACCGATATGGCATCAAATCCAAATAAAGCGCTCAATCCATAAATAGCAGAGGTTTCCATTTCAAAGTTTGTAATGCGTAATCCATTCAATTCAGGCTTACTCTCTATGTTTAAAAAATTTAATTTTGAAAGCCTTTGAACTAAATCATCACTTATAATATTTTTTCTAATCATGCGTCCTTGAGGAGCATAAAATCCGCAACAAGTAGCAGTGACACCTCGCAAAAAACTATCATCAAATTTATCTATTAAATTTATTGAACCATAACTAAGGTAGGGCGCAATAAAATCATAACCTAATTGGGAATAAATTTGATTTTCAATATCCAAATCCTTTCTGTTTTGATAATAATTCATTACCCCATCTAGACCAATGGCATGGGTGGTAATTAGCAAAGAATCTAAAGCTATATCTGCCTGTAATGCTCCAGAAGTACCTACTCTATATATCCTGCATTTAGTTAATTCGCTTTTTACGAGCCTCGAATCTAAATCTATGTTTTTTAGCATATCAATTTCGTTCAGAACAATATCGATATTATCTGTTCCGATGCCTGTTGAAAGCACACTAATTCGCCTAGAGCCAATATAACCAGTATGGGTAATAAATTCTCTTTTTTCTTTCTTGATTTCAATCCTATCGAAATGGGCAGAAACCTGTTCAACCCTGTCAGGATCTCCCACAAAAATGATATCATCAGCAAGATCAGGAGGTAGTAAATTCAGGTGATAAACAGAGCCGTCTTCATTTAATACAAGCTCTGATTCAGGTATACGATTTATCATTAGGTTTTAATAATTTTATTAGGGAGGGCAATATCGTTAAAAAGTTTACCTTCGCAGGCAAATTAATAAAAACTATTTCATGGAAAACATTCAAAAAAAGAAAAATATCATGTTGGTTCCCGTTGATTTTTCGGAAATCTCATTAAACGCTCTTCATCATGCAGCACTTGTGGCTAAGCACTTTGATAACGACTTGGTATTGGTAAATATTTTAGAAGATGATTTTTTAAGTTCTGTATTTAGTTTTAGTAAAAACGACACAAAAGACGAATTAGCCAAAGAGGCATTATTACATAAATTAAACGAAAAAGCATCTGAAATTAAAACCAAATATGGCGTTGATTGCAAGACTGCTGCAAAATCTGGAAAGATTTATAAAACCATTATTGAAACAGCTACTGAATATGATTGCGATTGTATAATTATGGGAACTCATGGTGCAAGTGGGGTTGAGCGTATCATTGGCAGCAATGCTTCTCGAGTTATCAGCTATTCAACAGTTCCGGTAATTGTGGTTAAAAACGACAAAAACCCTAATGCTTACAAAAATATTGTGTTCCCTTTAGATTTAACTTCAGAGTCGAAACAAAAAGTGAGATGGGCATTGCACTTAGCAAAAGCTTATAAATCTACTATTCACATTTTAACTTATCGTATGAGCGATGAGTTTTTGAATAATAAAATGATGGCTAATTTAAACCAAATCAAAACTTTATTGTCTGAAAACGGAGTGGCTTTTGATGAAAAAATAATGGATAATAACGATGATTTTGCATCCGTAACTTTAAATTATGCTGAAGCCATTGGTGCAGATTTGATAATGATTATGACTCAATCTGAAGACAAATCAATTAGAGAATACATTATTGAAACTTACCCTCAACAAATTGTAAATGATTCAGGAAACGTACCAGTTTTCTGCGTAAATCCAAATCACGAGACATTCAAATCTGAATTTATTATTTAATACATTGGACGATATAGTAAAAAGCGACTCGAAATTTCGGGTCGCTTTTTGTTTTTAAACACTTAAAAATAAAACGTACTTGTTGATTAAAATTACAATTAAATCATTGTGATATAAACTAATGCCTTTTCTTTGCCAGCTATTATTTAAATTAATATCATGAATAAAAAATCCATACTATTTACCCTATTAATAAGCGTTTTATTTATTAGTGCTAAGGCTCAGTCCTACTCCATTAATGGAAGAATATCAGATGCAATCGATAAAATGTATCTACCTGGAGTAAGTATTACCCTCATTCACATTCCTGATACAAGTAAGAAATCAAATACTATTAGTAATTCAGATGGTACATATACTTTTGAAGGGTTAGCAAATGGATATTATATAGTTAAATTCAATTACCTAGGTTATAACACTTACATAAAAAGAGTAGGAATAAGTGATAAAAACGAATTACTTAACGCACAACTAACCAGTAAAACTGAAAAGTTAAAAGATGTAAATATCGATGCAAAACAAATTCGTGTAGAACAAAAAGGTGACACGGTGCAATACAATGCAGCTGCCTATAAAACCCACAAAGATGCAAGCGTTGAAGACTTAGTTACTAAGATGCCGGGGGTTACAAATGAAAATGGAACAGTAAAAGCACAAGGTGAACAGGTGCAAAAAGTATTATTAGATGGTAAGGAATTTTTTGGAGATGATCCTTCTATGGCCCTTCGAAATTTACCAGCAGAAATGGTAGATAAAATTCAAGTATTTGATAGAATGAGCGACCAAGCTCGCTTTACTGGAGTTGATGATGGCAATGCCCAAAAGACCATTAACATTACTTCAAAAAGAGGAAAAACAGAAGGACAATTTGGAAAATTTTATGGTGGATTAGGGTATCTGAATAACCCTGTAGACATCTTCAATTCTGGATTAAATTATAACTATTTTAAAGGCGAAAGACGAGTTTCAGTGCTTGGTTTCAGCAATAATATCAACCAACAAAACTTTAGCATGCAAGATTTAATGGGAGTTATGGGCGGTGGCATGGGTGGTGGAAACAGAGGTGGTGGAGGCGGAATGCGTGGCATGGGTGGAATGGGTGGAAACATGCCTCCAGGTGCTGCCAACTACATGATGCAAAGCAGCGGTTTAGGTAATTTCATGGTCAATCAACAAAATGGAATTGCTACAAGT
>RGVD01000094.1 GCA_010027395.1 Bacteroidota bacterium | reverse complement strand
CATATCTAGTTAAGATAAAACACTCTGCTGTTTTTAGTAATTACATAGGTTTGATAGAGAAATTTAATTCAATACCTAAAGGTAAAAAAATTATTGTGGATTTTAAGCAAGCTAATTTAATCGATCATACAGCCTTTCAAGGCATACATTTTATTGGCGAAAACTATAAAATGGATGGTGGAGAATTTTTGACATTAGGTTTGGAAAGATTTCATCCCATGTCACAGCATCCGATGGCTAGTAGACACAAAAAGAATTAGTGTTATGAGTTTTATACAAAAAGTCCCGAAACCTCTGGTTTCGGGACTTTTTTATGCCAATAAATATTGATATTTATTATACATGAATTTCTTCACCACTATTATTTATAAATCTATATTCAACCATGTGCATCGATTGAACCGCTTTTATCTTAATCCATTTTTTGTATTTGAAATACCATTTTACCCTAGTTGAATTTAGGATACCTTGCTTCAGATAAGCTGCCATATACGGATGAATTTCTAAAGTGAAATTCGAAATGTGCATATTCTCGATTAAGTATTTGACGCGTGTTTCTATTTCATCCACCATTGATACTGTATTTTGTATCTCTCCAGTTCCTTTGCAAGTAGGGCATTTTTCGGTGGTTTGAATTGCCATTTCTGGCCTAACTCTTTGTCTCGTTATTTGCACCAAACCAAAAGGACTCATAGGCAAGATTTTATGCTTTGCCTTGTCATTGTCCATTTCTTCTTTCAACCTTTCATATACCTGTCTTCTATTTCCAGGATTTTTTAGATCGATAAAATCAATAACAATGATACCACCCATGTCTCGCAGTCTTAATTGACGAGCTATTTCGGTAGCAGCCTCTAGGTTTACTTTAAGTGCATTTTCTTCTTGATTAATTTCTTTACCTGCAATGTTTCCGCTATTTACATCAATAACATGTAAAGCTTCTGTATGCTCGATAATTAGGTAACATCCACCATAGAAATTGATTTCTTTTCCGAAGCTTGTTTTAATTTGCTTATCAATATCAAAGTTTTCGAAAATGGGTTGTTTTCCAGCATATAGCTTAACTATTTTCTCAAGTTCAGGCTCTTTTGCTTTTAGGTAGCCTTTGATTTCGCTAAATAGAAAACTATCGTTCACATGAATGGCTGAGTAATCCTCATTTACCAAATCTCTGATTAAAGTAAGAGTTCTTTCACTTTCGCCAAGAATTTTTTGAGGAGGGGTGGCTGTTTTGAGTTGGGTGTATAAATGTTCCCATCTTTCAATTAAATCAGCCATGTCTTTAATCAAATCTTCTTCACTAGCCCCTTCAGCATTGGTCCTGAGAATGACAGCAAAGTTCTTAGGTTTTAATGATTGAACCAGTTTTTTCAAGCGGGTTCTTTCATCAGGTTTTGATATTTTCTTTGAAATATTGATCCCTTCATCGAATGGCATTAATACCAAAAATCTACCTGCTAAGCTAATTTCGGAAGTAAGGCGAGGTCCTTTGTTGGCTATAGGTTCTTTAGCCACTTGCACCACCACTTGCTGAAAACGATTAAGCACTTGACCTACCTTGCCATTTTTCTCAATATCTTCATCCAAATCCTCATTTCTAATGATAGAATCAGGCTTGCCATTTCGTACAAGTTTCGTAAATTTTGATAATGATTTTACTTGTTTGCCTAAATCCAAGTAATGCAGAAAGGCATCGCGCTCATGTCCTACATCTACAAATGCTGCATTCAAACCAGGCATGAGTTTGTTTACAGTTCCAAGGTATACATCACCAACTAAAAATCCGTTACTTCCGGATTCTTGGTGAAGTTCAACTAATTTTTTATCACGAAGCAGTGCTATAGTTACGGCACCACCTTGTGTTGAATTGATAATAAGTTCCTGACTCACGTTTTTTAAGTTTTTTTGTTTTTGAACAATAAGTTAATACGCATAGAGCGCATTTGGCCAGGTTTTTTCAGAGAGGTTAAATTAAACGAGGTTTTTTTGAGGGTATTTTCAAGTAAAATAAGCCTGAGAACCAATGGTTCGCAGGCTTATTATTTTGCTGCACAGAAATAATTATTTCTTTTTATGTCTGTTTTTACGTAAACGCTTTTTGCGTTTGTGGGTAGCAATTTTGTGACGTTTTCTTTTCTTTCCGCTTGGCATAGTTATTTTTGTTTTTGTATGTTTTCTATAATTTGTTTAACTTCTTTTTTTGCTGCTTCATCTGGCAAAAGGGTAATACATGTTTCGAAAGTACTTATCGCCTCTTTTTTCATTTCAAGCTTAGCATAAATTTCTCCCAAATAAAAATAATATTCGGGATTTAGCGGCTGCACTTCCACAAGTTTTTCAAATCTTGCTCTTGCTTTGTCAAGCTGACCGCTTCTCTCACTAAGCATTCCTAGTGTTAAATTAGCTTCAATATTATTTGAATCGCGCTTTATAACATCTTTTGATATTTGCACCCCTCTCATAATATCTAAATCATTTTGAACCAAACAAATGGCCAAGGCGTTTTTTGCATCTATGTTATTTTCGTTTAAAGCAACTACTTTTTCAAATGCTTTTATAGCCTCTTTCTGGGCATAAATCTGTCTGCTTGTGTCATCACTAATTCTTGCCACATCATAATACTTTAAGCCTGATGTCATCCAGCTTCTTTCATCTCCTAATCTATTGGCAATTTTGCTTAAGTAATGAGCCGAAACGATTTCAAATCCTGCTGAATCCCAAAATCTAGATATGGTGGCTACAGCTTGATAATTATTGCTGTCTTTGGCAATAACCTGCTCTAGGCTGTCAATTTTAAATTTTAGAGAAACAGGAACTGAATCCTTGCATGATTTAGCATACTCATCATAGTTAAACTCTTTCCACATAGCGTTTTCAGCCAAGGGAGCAGTTTCCTTCATTTCTGCCTCCGGGGTACGGAAATTCAGATAGATAAGAACGCCTGCAAATGAAAGCAGTGTTACTATGATAATGATATGAAGTTTGTTTAACTGCATTTAATTAGCCTATGCTTCAGCCTCTTTTAATGCTTGTTTAGCTTCACGCTCTCTTTTTGCAGCTGTGTTTTTTACAGCTTCACTTTTCTTAATTTTATCGCTGAAAGTTTTTGCAGGTTTGAAAGCTGGAATGTAATGCTCATCAATAACCATTGCGGTGTTTTTAGAAATATTACGAGCAATTTTCTTTGCACGTCTTTTAATAATGAACGAACCAAATCCTCTGAAGTAAACATTTTTTCCTTCTACCATGTTGTTGCGAACCACTTTAAAAAACGATTCTACAACTTCTTGTACCTGTAATTTGTCAACTCCTGTTTTAGTTGAAATTTCTGCAATAATCTCTGCTTTTGTCATATTATATATTTGTTTTGTTGAATGTTTTCGTGTTAATTAATTGTAAATTAGTTTACAAAGGGCTGCAAATGTACGAAATGTAAAAAAATAAAAAAGCTAAATTGTATATTTTTTTATTAATTATTCTGATAACATGAATATTATCAATTTTTCTAGTCTTTTGGGGGAAGAAAACTGCCATATTTACCCTAAAATTAGTTTTATCACATGCTTAGGACGAGTATTTTGTTTTAAGTCGTTCAAATATTTAGTTTAATCCTCTCTTTGGTTTTGGTTTAACAACAGCTTTTTTTTTCATATTAGTTGACTTAAATTTAAAAAACCTAAAATTATGTTTGTATAGCAAAGTCTATTTTACCTCTTGTCCTCAACTTGTAAACAAATATTAATTGCATAGGTTTGCAATGGAAAATTGCATCATGAAGCATAAGTCACTCCTTCTATCAATTGCTATTGTATTACATATTATTTGTGCATGGAATAGCAGTGCTTATATCCATCCTGATGAGCATTTTCAAATTTTAGAATTTGCCAATTACAAATTGGGTCATACTTCTGCTAGTAATTTGGCTTGGGAGTTTGAAGCTAAAATGAGGCCCGGCTTTCAGCCTTTCATAGCTTTCGTTATAATTAAAACCATTAGTTTTATTGGAATTGACAACCCCAATCATATTGCTTTTTTATTGCGGGTATTAAGTGCATGCTTGGCTTTTTTTGTCTCATTACATCTATTAAAGTCCATAAGCCAAAAAGCAATTATTCAACTGCAAAATGTAAATCTATACATTAGTTTACTTTGCTGGTCTTTGGTGTTTCTTCATGTTCGCTTTTCCTCCGAAAATTGGAGTGCCATTTTCTTTACCTTGGCTGTTTCATTTGTTATTCGCAATCATAAAAACAGGTATTTTCTATTCGGTGTGCTTTCAGCCTTAAGTGTTATTTTTAGATTTCAGGCTATATTTTTTGTTGCTGGTGCAGGCTTATGGTTTTTGATAATTGATAAAATTAGCTTCAAATCCTTGTTAAACTGTATTCTTGGTTTTATGCTTTTCTTCCTTATGGGTGTGCTTTTCGATTATTGGCTATATAGTGAGTGGGTATGTACCTTTTGGAATTACTTATATCAAAATATGTTTTTAGGAAAGGCAGCATCATTTGGTGTTGAGCCCTGGTATTGGTATTTTAAACAACTATTTGAACAAGCCATTCCACCTTATAGTCTGTTATTGTTGATAGGCTTTTTCGCGTTATTTTATAAACATCCTAAAAATATCATTACATGGTCTTCTTTTATGTTTTTGATAGGGCATTTATTGGTGGCTCACAAAGAACTTAGGTTTCTTTTTCCTTTATCCTATTTCGTTCCCTTTTTCGTATTAACAGGAATTGGTTTTGTACATAGCATTTCTACTTTAAATACATACCAAAATGTTCTTAATTTTTTCGGGAAAATCTTTTTAGTGATAAATCCTATTCTGCTTCTGCTAATTTGTTTTAAGCCTGCAAATGAAATAGGTGGTTTATTTAGCCATTTAAGCAGTATTAAGACTGAAAAAACCTTACTTTATGAAGATAAAAATCCCTACAGATTGACACCACAAGAAGCCTCATTTTATGTGAATGATAAATTGAATATTCTAAAAGTAGATTCGTTTATCGCGCAATCAAATAACACTCATTCTGATACCGCTTTGTTATACAGTGAAGACTTGAACTTTCAATCCACTGATGCAATTCAAGTTGTTGGTATTGAATATACCAATACGCCTGATTGGCTCAAGAAACTTAACTTTAATAATTGGTTGGATAGGCGAAATAATTACACCTTATATTTGGTAACAAAGAGAAATAAAACCAACTGAAATAGTTTATAAAAATGCTTCATACCATCAAACATATACTATCTCAAACGCTTGCTTCGCTTCAGAAGAAAAGGAACGATAACAAGCAATTGGCAAAGTATCATGAAATGTTAAATGAAGTTGAATCATTTGTGCAAAAACAAACAAATGAAAGTAACTTATTGCTTGTAAGGCTTGATGATATTGGAGATTTTATACTCTTTGCTCCTAGCCTAAAAATTTTGCTTGATAATTTTAAGAACCAAAATCAAAAATTGTTTTTTCTTGGCAATACAGTCTGCAAGTCCTTGTTCGAGAATTTATTTCCTGAATCAAATGTGGAAACAATTTGGTTGAATAAAGGGGAATGGTTTTCAAATCCAATATATAGAAACGAGGTGTTTGTGAAATTATCAGAAATAAAACCTGAAACGATTTTATTTCCATCTTTCACCAGAAGTATTCTACTAGAAGGTCTTATCAAAAGCTTATTCCCGAATACCAAAGCAGTGGCTTGGTCTGCAAAGAGTGGATTCAATCAACACATACTTAATCATAATTATTCCTTACTTTTTGAGAGACCTGCGCATGGTCATGAATTGGAAATAAACTCAGATTTTGTTGAGAAATATCTAAAGCTTGAACTACCCAATAAACAAGATTTTTTATGTTTCAATTTGCCCGAATTCAATCTGCCCGAAAAGTATTTTGTGGTTTGTATGGGAGGTAATCAAGGATCAAAACGTTGGTCTGAAAAATCTTATGCGAAATTGGCTGAGCATTATTCAAATCTTCAACCTGATTATTCATGTATAATACTAGGAGGAGCGGGAGATGTTTCATCTGCTGAAAAGTTTAAAGCAACTTATAGCAAAATTAATTACATAGATTTAACTGGCAAGACTAACTTACTTGAATTTGCAAAGGTTTGTAAAGAAGCGCAATTGATTATTTGCAATGATACCTCTGCGGCACATTTTGGAGCCTTGCAAGGAACTAGGGTTTTTGTAATTGCCAACGGAAACAGATATGGTCGTTTCTTTCCATACCCCAAAGACTTTCAAAATGTAGCGGCCATTTTTCCCGGCTCCAAAAATTTTACATCACCGAAATATTATGATTGGGAAGGAAAAATGAACATTAACATGATACAAGTAAAAGCGGCTAAAATAGCGCTTAACGACTTTCTTGGAATTTAAGTTTATTTTGATTTTAGAATGTTTTCAAAAAATATGTGCCACTTTCTTATTATGCCTTAAGTTTGTGGCCTTATTAAAAAATGCAGGGATATTTACAAAACTGGTACATACAAAACAAAAGAGATTTGCCTTGGCGTCATACCCAAGATCCTTATATTATCTGGCTTAGCGAGGTGATTTTGCAGCAAACACGGGTTGTGCAAGGATTGCCATATTTTTTAAAATTTTCAACTACTTATCCAAGCATCAAAGATTTGGCAGAAGCACCTTTGGATGATGTGATGAAATTGTGGCAAGGTTTGGGTTATTACAGCCGTGCCCGCAATATGCATCATACTGCTAATCTCATTTATGAAAAGTACGGAAATTCATTTCCAACAAGCTATGAGCAAATGATTGCTCTGAAAGGCATTGGTCCTTATACTGCTTCAGCTGTGGCTAGTTTTGCTTTTAATTTACCTTATGCCGTTCTTGATGGAAATGTGAATCGGGTCCTTTCTCGTTTGTTTATGGTTGATGAGCCAATCAATTCAAGCAAAGGAAAGAAAATATTTGAAAGCCTTTCAACAGAGTTTTTAGATATAAATCAACCTGCCATGCATAACCAAGCGATTATGGAATTGGGGGCATTGGTATGTCTGCCTCAAAACCCAAAATGTGCTGAATGTCCATTAAATACTTTTTGTGCAGCGAGGATGAAAAACGTAGCCTCAGAATTCCCAAAGAAAATAAAGAAGCAAAAGCCTCGTGACCGGTATTTTAACTACATTTTTATTAAACAAAATAATCAAACGTTTTTAAATCAAAGGTTCGAAAAAGACATTTGGCAGCATTTGTTTGAATTTCCTTTGATTGAAACTAAAAAGAAGGAAAGTTTAGAAGAAATGTTACCTCAATTGAAAACTATTTTGGATACAGATAAAATAAATAGTATTTCATGCACATTTGAAAGCAAGCATCAGCTTACTCATCAAACCATTTGGGCAGATTTTTGGGAGATAGAAATAAGTAAAATAAAACCTCAAAAAGAGTGGCTTAAAATAGATTTACAAGAAATAAAAAACTATGCTGTTCCAAGATTACTTGAAAAATTTCTTATAAAGCATAACTTGCAATAAGTTTAAAAGTAAAAAAATATAGCTATGTCGTTAAACAAAGTAATGTTGATTGGCAATTTAGGCCAAGATCCAGAGGTAAGATATTTAGATAACCAAAAAGTAGTGGCAAACTTTACTCTTGCTACTACTGAAAGGTATACTGACCGTAACGGTGAGAAAGTGACCGAAACAGAATGGCACCGAATAGAAACATGGGATAGTTTGGCTAAAATAGTTGAGAAATACTGCAAGAAGGGCAAGCAGATCTATGTGGAAGGCCGCATAAAAACAGAAACATGGAAAGATAAAGAAGGTGTTGAAAAAACAGGCAAAAAAATCAGGGCAACAAGCATTACCTTATTGGGTGAAACACCAAAAAATACTGATACAGGCCATAACCAACCACCCCAAAATACAAATCCAGTAACTCAACCTATTCAAACGCCTGTTCATGAGACTGATAACCAATCAGACGATTTACCTTTTTAACATACGACTTAATAAAAAATTAAAAACCATAGATGGAACCTCCGCTTAATCCCTACTTTCAAATATTATCCATTTTTAATGAGTCATTGTCGTCAGCTGACACGCCTACAATTTTGTTTTGTTTGTTAAGCACTGTTTTTTTTATTGGTTCAGCAGGTTTGTTTTCAGGTTCAGAAAATGCTTTGTTTTCGCTAAGTAAACTGCAGATAGAAGAACTTACTGCAACAGAAAGCAAAACAGCTAAATCGCTCAAATTTTTATTAAACAACCCCAAAAGTTTGTTAGCCACCATCTTGGTAGCCAATACCTTCGTAACAGTTTGTACTGTAATGGTTTCTACCATTTTATTTCACACCCTTTTTGATTTTGAAGCAAATCCCATTTTTTGTTTTGTGTTTGAAGTGGTACTTGTCACTTTTTTAATTGTATTGATAGGGGAGGTAATACCTAAAATTTATTCGGTGCAAAACAATGTGA
The DNA here is from genome assembly GCA_010027395.1 of Bacteroidota bacterium. Taxonomy (GTDB): domain Bacteria; phylum Bacteroidota; class Bacteroidia; order UKL13-3; family UKL13-3; genus RGVD01. The sequence goes on along the minus strand of RGVD01000094.1, from coordinate 1,113 downwards.
AGGTAGCAGGATTTGTAGCTATCCCCATGTATAATATCTATAGGTTTTTGAAGCCATTGATTTATTTATTAATACATTCGACCTCAATTATTGATAAGCGAGTTACAAAACGCGGTCATATATTGTCAATGGATGAATTGAGTCATGCCATTGATATTACGAGCGAGAAAGATGCACCCAAGCAAGAAAAGAATATTTTAAAAAGCATTGTTAATTTTGGTAATACTTCTGTTACCCAAATTATGAGGCAAAGGCCTGATATCATTGCTGTGAATGCCAATACGAGCTTTGCCGATTTAATGCAAATTATCAATGAGTGGGGTTATTCAAGAATGCCGGTTTATGAAGGCTCTTTGGACAATGTAACGGGTGTCTTATCCACCAAAGACTTATTGCCACACCTAGATAAACCAGAAGATTTTAATTGGAAAACGCTTTTGCGTAAACCTTTTTTCGTACCTGAAAGTAAAATGATAGATGATTTGCTAAAGGACTTTCAAAACAAGCGTGTTCATTTGGCTTTGGTAGCTGATGAGTTTGGCGGCATTAGTGGTTTGGTAACCATGGAAGATGTGCTCGAAGAGGTGTTTGGTGAAATAAATGATGAGTATGATGAAGAAGAAAACGATTACCAACGCATAGACAAAAACAACTATGTTTTTGAAGCCAAGGTGAGCATTAAAGACATGTGTCGCTATATGGAGATTGACGAAGAAGTGTTTGAGGATGTAAGAAAAGAAGCGGAGACCCTTGGTGGTATGTTGCTTGAGCTAAACGGAAATCTGCCATATAGAGGGCAAACCATAAAGTTTGATGCTTACAGTTTCAAAATTGAGGCGGTTGATAAAAGGAAAATAAAAAGGGTAAAACTAAATATTGCTGAAAACTTGTAAGTTTATAATTCAGATGAACTAAACCTTAGAAAGTAATTCTTGTCTCTTATTTGAAAGAGAATTTTACCTTCTTCATCAAAGAAAGGTACACGCGCAATGTTATCTAAAGAAAAATGTCTAATTTCTTTTTCATTTTGTAAGATATATTTCCCGTTTTCTAAGAAGTATGAAGAATAATAGAAATTATTGTTTTTACGATAAATTACTTTCATTTGCCTGT
>RGVD01000093.1 GCA_010027395.1 Bacteroidota bacterium | reverse complement strand
GGGGCTTTACGTCCTACTAACATTGTCATAATTATATTCTCCTTTTATTTAGTTTGTTATGTTTTGAACAGCAATATTAAGGCAATTGTTTTATTTTAGATGAATGATTTTTGGCAAATAACTATAATTTACTTCTAAATAATATCGAACTATCACCATAACTTAAAAACCTAAAATCATTGGCCAAGGCATATTCATAAATTCGTTTCCAATCATCACCTACAAAAGCTGAAACCAATAATAAAAGCGTACTTTCAGGTTGGTGAAAATTGGTGATAATCGCATCTGCTACTTTAATTTTATAAGGTGGTGCTATGATAATTTGAGTAGCGCCCGTTAAAACTGTTTTGTCTTTATAATCCATCCAATCCAAAATTGATTGAAGAGAAGTTTGTAAGTCTAACTCAGGCTGAGCGGAATCGAATCCTTGCGTTTGGATTTCCTAATGGATAGGGCTCCCATTGTTCAACATATAAATGTTCAATTTCATCCCATTTGTCTCTCTGCATAAAAAGCCTTCGCCCAAACCAATAGATACTTTCTAGGCTGCGAAGCGAGGTGGTACCCACTGCAACAATGCGCCCCGATTTCCCTTTAACTTGATTTAATAATTTTTCAACTATGGATTTTTCGACATGTATACGCTCCTCATGCATCTCATGGCCTTGCATGGTTTCAGCCTTCACGGGCTTAAAGGTTCCTGCCCCCACATGTAGTGTTAAATAATTAGTTGAAATGCCTTTGCTATGAAGCGATTGGATAACATCTACAGTAAAATGAAGTCCCGCAGTGGGTGCAGCTACCGACCCATTATGCTTGGCATATACTGTTTGATAGCGATTCTCGTCTTCGCCCTCCACATCTCTATTCATATAAGGTGGAAGCGGCAAAACACCAGCATTTTCGATCATTTCAGCAAAGCTGATATCTGCATCCCATGTAAAACGGATAGTGTAGGTATCTTTGTGTTGAGATATTTTCTCAACCTTCAAATTAAATTTGCCCTGATTTAGAGTTAACTCTTTGCTTAGATAACCTTCTTTCCAACGTTTCGAGTTACCTATCATCACTTTCCAAGTAGCACTTTTCTTTTGTTGAAAGGCCACTTGCGTATCGCTTGAATCCAAAGGTTCAAGGCACATTATCTCCACTTTCGCCCCAGATTCTTTGAAAAAGAAAATACGGGCATGAATAACCCTTGTATTGTTAAAGTACAATGCATCTCCTGCTTTCAATAAGCTACTTAACTGATTGAAAAGTGTTTCACTTATTTGACTATTATTATATACCAATAATTTACTTTGGTCGCGTGCCTCTAATGGAAATTGGGCAATGCGCTCACCTGGCAAATCATATGAAAAATCTTTAATGCTTAAATCTCGGGGGTTGTTCATGCAATCAAAAACTATTTACCCTCAAACTTTGGTTTCCTTTTTTCAACAAAGGCATTCATACCTTCTTTTTGGTCTTCACTAGCAAAACACATATAAAAGTTCTTACGCTCAAAGTACAATCCTTCTTGTAATCCGCTATCAAATGCTTTTAATACGGATTCCTTTGCTAGTCTGACAGAAATAGGACTCATTTGGGTAACTTCTTTTGCCAACTTAACAGCCTCATCTAAATATAGTTCTTCTGCCACTACCCTATTAACCAATCCAGCTTTCAAGGCTTCTTCGGCCGAAATGAACTTGCCTGTTAATACCATTTCCATAGCAAGCGCTTTGCCAACTGCTTTGGTCAGTCGCTGTGTACCTCCAGCGCCAGGCATAATACCTATTTTAATCTCTGGTTGACCAAATTTAGCAGTTTCACTAGCCACAATCATATCACAGGTCATGGCCAATTCGCAACCACCACCTAGAGCAAAGCCGCTAACGGCAGCAATGATGGGCTTCTTGGTTTTTCTTATTTGGTCCCAAGTCTCAAACTGATCAATTTTTAACAAATCAATCGCAGTCTTGCTTTCCATTTGCTTGATATCAGCACCCGCTGCAAAAGCTTGTTGGTTACCCGTTATAATAATACACCTCACATTTTCGTCATCATCCAAGGTAGCCAAAGCTGCCTTGAGTTCAAGCATCAATTGAAGGTTTAAGGCATTTAACTCCTTAGGGCGATTAAGCCTAATAATTGCTATGTGCGGTTGATATTCTGATTCAACCAAGATAAATTCGTAGTTCATTTTCGAAAAATTATGTGGCAATATTAATTTTTAATTTTCGAGAAAAATATAGCTTTATACGGTATTGGGCTAAGATTAAAAGATAGAGATAAATAAATTTATTAATATTTCTTGTCACAGTGTTGCATTTTATAAAAAATATCAGATATTTGCAGCCCTTATAAAGAAAAACACGGCAATGAGAGTTTGTGATTTAACCGGTAAGAAAGCGATAAAAGGTAACAATGTATCGCATTCCAATGCCAAAACAAAAAGACGTTTTTACCCAAATTTACAGGAGAAAAAATTTTTCATCCCTGAGGAAAATCGTTGGATTAGATTGAAAGTATCAACTAAAGCTATTAAAACCATCAACAAAAAAGGCATCAATGCTGTGTTGAATGATTTTATACGTGATGGTATAATTTAATAATAGGAGAATACGAAATGGCAAGAAATAGAAATAGGATACAAGTTATATTGGAGTGTACCGAGCATAAAACTACGGGCATGCCAGGTATGAGTAGATATATTACTACCAAAAACAAAAAAAACACAACCGAAAGACTTGAGTTGAAAAAATTCAACAATGTTTTGAGACGTGTTACTGTTCATAAAGAAATTAAATAAAGGAGCGTAAAAAATGGCTAAGAAAGTTGTTGCAACATTAAAAACCGGTTCAGGCAAAGAATTTGCTAAAGTTTACCGTGCAGTAAAAAACAAAAAAGGAGCATACTCTTTTAAATCTGAAATCGTACCCAACGATAGCGTTAAAGGCTATTTCAAAGGTTAATTTCGATCATAAATTATTCAAACGAAAGCATTCTGATACATTTCAGGATGCTTTTTGTATTTTATTTTGTGCCAATTCATCCAAATTATGAATTGTATTAGCATATTTGCAAGTATTATCAATTAAGTAAGCATGGGAATATTCAGTTTTTTTAGCAAAGAGAAAAAAGAAAAACTCGACCAAGGTCTTGAAAAAACGAAGACTAGCTTGTTTGAAAAAATAAGTAAAGCGCTTGTTGGCAAATCCTCGGTTGATGATGATTTTTTAGATAAACTCGAAGAAATTCTTGTGACAAGTGATGTGGGCATTGAAACTACCCTCAAAATAATTGATAGGTTGCAAAAACGTGTAGCCAAAGATAAATACACAGGCACTAGCGAATTGCAAGACCTACTTCGTCAAGAAATTTCCCTCCTGTTAGATGAAAACAAAAGCGAAATCCCTGTGGACTTTAGCGACTTGCAAGGTAAAAAACCTTATGTGATTATGGTTGTTGGGGTAAATGGAGTAGGAAAAACAACCACCATAGGCAAACTTGCTAACCAATTTAAAAAAGCAGGAAAGAAAGTAGTTTTAGGTGCGGGGGATACATTTAGAGCGGCTGCCGTTCAACAATTGAAAATCTGGGGTGAGCGAAATGATGTGCATGTGGTAGAGCATGGCATGAATACCGACCCTGCCTCTGTGGCATTTGATGCTGTGAAATATGCAGTTGACAATGGTGCCGATGTTTGTATCATAGATACTGCTGGGCGATTGCACAATAAAATCAACCTAATGACCGAATTATCCAAAATCAAGCGTGTGATGAGCAAAGTGTTAGATGGCACTCCACATGAAATACTTTTGGTATTGGATGCTTCAACAGGACAAAATGCATTTGAACAAGCCAAACAATTTACAGCAGCTACTGAAGTGAATGCACTTGCATTAACCAAATTAGATGGCACTGCCAAAGGTGGCGTGGTGATTGGCGTAGCCGACCAATTTAAAATTCCAGTGAAATATATTGGTGTAGGCGAAGGAATTGATGATCTTCAATTATTCAACAAACACGAATTCGTAGATTCGTTGTTTAAGATTTAAGCCACAGATTTTACAAATTAAGGCAGAAAATTTTTGAAAAGATTTTTTAAGATAGCTCATACTTAATTGAAACTATTTTGTAAGAATTAGAGAGCGAAAAAATCTAAATTAGGTATGGTTTACTAATTAAAAACACAAAGAATAAAGGAATAGCTATTTGTACTTTTCGAAAATAGGATGTTATTATCCCTGAAATCTGTGCAATCTGTGGCTATATAAAACATGAAAACAAAAAACAAAAAGCAAGATAAAATAAACATCATCACCCTTGGCTGTAGCAAAAATATTGTGGATAGCGAAGTGTTATATAGCCAACTTAAAGCAAACGATTTTGACGTAACACATGAGTCAGCTAAGGATGATGCCAATATAGTAGTGATAAATACCTGCGGTTTTATAGACAATGCCAAGCAAGAAAGCATTGATACCATTCTTAGGTATGCTGAGGCCAAACAAGCAGGAGAAATAGACAAATTATATGTAACAGGCTGTTTAAGTCAGAGATATAAACCTGATTTGGAAAAAGAAATTCCAGATGTGGATGAATATTTCGGAACACTTCATTTACCTCAATTACTTAAAACCCTTGGTGCTGATTACAAACATGAACTTATTGGTGAAAGGCTATTAACCACCCCCAGCCATTATGCTTATTTAAAAATTGCTGAGGGTTGCGATAGACCTTGTTCTTTTTGCGCCATTCCCATCATGAGGGGTAAACATGTTTCTAAATCTTTTGAAGAAATTGAAACTGAGGTGAAAAATTTAGTTAAAAACGGCACCAAAGAAATATTGCTTATAGCCCAAGATAGCACCTATTACGGCTTGGATTTGTATGGTGAAAGAAAATTAGCCGAGTTATTAAGACGTATGTCTGATATCGAAGGTGCAGAATGGATTAGGTTGCATTATGCCTACCCAAGTCAATTTCCTATTGATGCTTTGGAAGTAATGGCTGAAAGAAAAAATATTTGTAAATATATTGACATCCCTCTGCAACATACCAGCGACAATATGCTGAAAATAATGCGTAGAGGAATCACTACTGCCAGAACACAAGAAGTAGTAGATAATATGCGAGCAAAGGTTCCTGGTATTGCTATTAGAACCACTTTAATAGCAGGACATCCTGGTGAAACAGAGCAAGACTTTGAAGATTTATGCGAATTTGTTAAACGCAATCGCTTTGATAGGCTTGGTATTTTTACTTACAGCCATGAAGATGGAACACATGCGGGAACCATGTTGGATGACGTGCCACAAGAATTAAAAGAAGAACGTGCTGCCATCATCATGGAGATACAACAAGGCATTTCAGCAGAAATAAACCAAGAAAAAATTGGTAAAACTTATCGGGTATTGTTTGATAGAAAAGAAAACGGGATGTGGGTGGGAAGGACCGAATTTGATAGCCCTGAGGTTGATAATGAAGTATTGGTAGACGCTAAAAAATTCTACGCTAAAATTGGAGACTTTGCCAACGTGAAAATAACCCATGCTGAGGATTTCGATTTGTATGGTGAAATAGTGTAATGTAGATTCAAGCACCATTTCCTTAATATCTAAACCTATTTTATATGAAATTAATCGAATCAGGATTACTTCCTCAAATAAGCATCGACTATCTTAATGAAAAAGATTCGCTTAAAGGTTTTTACCAATATAGCGTAAATATTGATTCGTTTACTGAAATCATAAAAAACAAAAACTTCAGTCAAGTGAAAAGAAACTTGCTATCTGATGTTTTGTTTGACCAATACAAAGATTCCGAACTGAGTATTGCGGAAAGTACTATTTCTCAAATTGAAAGTCTAAAAAGTGAAAACACTTATACTGTAACAACGGGTCATCAATTATCCATTTTTACAGGCCCCTTATATTTCATTTACAAGATTGTTACTGCCATCAATTTAGCCAAGCAGCTTAATAAAAAATACTCAGATAAACATTTTGTTCCTGTATTTTGGATGGCCAGCGAGGACCATGATTTTGAAGAAATCAGTTCAATAAATTTATTCGGAAAAGAAATAAAATGGAATAAACAATCGCATCAGCAGCCAGTTGGAAGACTCAATCTTGATGGACTAAAGGAAGACAAAGAAACTATTGAACTTATGCTTGGCAGCAAACCAAAGGCCAAGCATTGGAGCAAACTTCTTGAATCGAGCTACAATGAAAAATATAACCTAAGCCAAGCAACTAGAAGGTTGGTTCATCAACTATTTGCAGATGAAGGTTTATTGATAATTGATGCTGATAATGCCAAGCTAAAAAACGAGTTAAAACCAATTATCAAAGCTGATATATTGGAACAACAAAGTTTCCAAGCCATTCAAAAAACGAATGAAGAACTCAGCAAAAGCTATAAACTTCAAATCAATGGACGAGAAATAAATTTCTTTTACCTGCATGAAGAATTAGGTCGCAAACTTATAAGACCTGAGGGCGATAAATTTAAATTACAAGATACAGATATCGTTTTTACCCGAAATGAAATCGAAAGCTTAATTGAAAACAAACCGGAATTGTTTAGCCCCAATGTGGTTTTGAGACCTCTTTATCAAGAGCTGATTTTGCCTAACTTGGCCTATATTGGTGGACCGGCAGAAGTAGCTTATTGGCTACAATTGAAAGGTGTTTTTAATAGTTATGATGTTGCATATCCACTTGTGATGCAACGCAATTCTTTTCTATTATTAGGTTCTAGCCTAAATAGTAAAATTGAAAAATCAGGCCTTCAATTAGCTGATTTCTTTGCGAATGAATCTGTTTTGCTAGACAAATTCGTGAATTTAAAATCAGAATCAAATTTTCAAACTAATACACAACAAATAGAAGATTTGTTTCAAAAATTAATTGATGAGGCAAAAGCTATTGACAACCAATTGGGAAAGGATATTCTTGAAACAAAACTTTCAATCAAAGATTTTTTGAGCAAAGTCAGTAAAACTTTCAAAAAACAACAAGAGGCAAAACTTGAAACAGATATTGAGAAACTTTTAAAAACGAAATCTCAAATTTTCCCTAACGGTGTTTTTCAAGAAAGGAAAGAAAATATCATGACTTATGATATTAACAGCGAGAAAAATATTATTGATTTAGTTTTAGAAAAAGCAGATGCATTTGGCAAAGATTTAATCATTATTGATTTATAATTTATTCATTGATTTACTCACTACATCCCAAAGAACAATGCCCGCGGCTACAGAAACATTAAATGATTTTTTGGACCCGAATTGAGGAATTTCTAGGCAGATATCTGATTTTAAAACAATTTCAGTGGAAACACCGTCTACTTCATTACCTAAAACAAAGGCATAATTAACTTCGAAATTGGGTTTAAAATCTTGCAACATTATACTATCTGTAGTTTGTTCAATGGAACAAATAACATATCCAACCTCCTTTAATTTAATTATTAGCTCATTTACATCAGCAATATATTCCCATGACACTGTTTCAGTGGCACCCAGAGCTGTTTTAGCAATTTCTTTATTAGGTGGTGTTGCAGAAATTCCACACAAATAAATTTTTTGATAACCTAAGGCATCACAAGTCCTAAAAATTGAGCCGATGTTTTGGGCACTCCTTATGTTATCTGTAATAATTACATGATTTTTCTGTCGATTCATAATTTTACAATTGCATTTTAAAACATAAAAACTTAATTAATAAAAACTTAAGACATAAATTTTATTAAAAAAACTATACATAGTGATAATTACCTACTAATTTAAGTTTAAAACGGTATAATTGAAATATAAAAATCGGGTTTAAACAATTTAAATGTAGTTATCTAATACAAATAAAATGAAAAAAATAATAACCTCAACCTTGTTGGTTTTAATTTGCTTAACAAGTGCAAAAATCACCTCAGCTCAAAAAGCCAAAAGGCTTAGTGCAGATTTATCTCTAGGTATTCCAGTGACAATGTTTTCAATTAATTCTGAACCTGTTGGTATTTACCAAGGTGGATTGAGGTATTCCATATCACCTTCATTTTCATTATCTGGAAGACTTAGTTACAACTCTTTTTATGCCAAACCTAATAATCCGCCTGCTGTTGGACCTTTAAGCGAATTTGGGGCAAAAGATATTGTTAGTTATAAAAATGAATTTATTGGCATCAGTGGTTATTTGCAATACAACTTAACGAAAATTTTAGGACTTGACAAAAAAACAAAAAATAGACTTGCACCATATTTAAGCCTGGGTGCTGGATTACTTTATAATAAATTGTCCCAAGTAAACACAGATGGTAATAGATACAAAATGACAGAATATAGAAATAAACCATTTCGTAATTATCAATTGGGGTTTGGTGCTAGATATTTTATAACATCATCTATTGACGCATTTGCCTCTAGTGAATTTAATTATATTGAAACTTATTGGATGGACGGAGCATATTCAGACAAGAAAAACGACAATTATATAAATACCTCAATTGGAATTTCTTACAAAATAGGTGCAAGCAGCTATAACAACTTGATAGATTGGAGACACAAAAATGAGCCTAAACAAATTGAAGTCACACCTAAAGATTACATAAAATGGAGTGCTGATGCTAATTTAGGTTTGCCATTTTTGTTTACACCAATTGGCTATAGTCCAACTATGATGGGGGGATTAGGAATTAGATATTCACTATCTAGAATGCTATCTTTTCAACTTGCTTACAATTATGGTAAATTTAATGGTAGTCAAGATGTTTCATCAGCTTTAGTAAGTAACAGCAAACCAGAAAGTATTAGAGAATTTTCTAATAGTTTGAACCAGATTTCAATGCGTATGTTAGTTAATTTAAGAAGAATAAATACGGAACCCCTTGAGTTAAATAAATGGAATTACTATGCAATTATTGGAATTGGCACTTTACTATATAATAACAATGTTTTAATGGCTGATAAAACCGAAAGTAATATTGATTACTATAAAGGTACTCAAAATATTGTTTTAGGATTGCAAGCAAGAAAATACATAAATAAGAATTTTGATTTCTTAACAGGTGTAGACTTTAATTACAATGGTTCAAAATGGTTAGATGGTGCTGGAGAAAAAGAATCTTTGAATCACCACCTATATATCAATGCAGGAATTTCATACAAAATAGCTAATAGAAGTAAACGTGAACTTATAGATTGGAGTAATGGTAAATATAATCGTATTCAAGGTGCTAAAGAAATGGAAATTGAAAAAATACCTGTAATTGAAAGCAAACCAAAAGAAACACCTAAGGTTGAAGAAATTAAACCTGTAGAAGAGCCTAAATTGGAGCAACCTAAGGTAGAAGAACCTAAGGTAGAGCAGCCAAAAGAAGAATCACCTAAAGTTGAACAAGCAAAAGTTATTGCTCCCGAACCTCAAATAGAGCAACCTAAATTAACTATACCGGAGCCTAAAAAAGAGGAAACTAAAGTTCAAATTAAAGAAGAGCCTAAAGTTGCTAAAGAAACTCCAAAACTGGTAACACCTACAATTGCTGAAAACACCGAAGAAATTTTACCACCAACATACAAATACAATATAATTGTTGCGTGTTATGGGTTGTCTCATTCTAAATCAGCTTTCAGCTTTAGAGATAAAATGAGAGCAAAAGGATTTAAAGCCAATGTTTACAAGAATGCTGTCAATTCAAGAATTTTGAAAGTGGCAACAATATCAACAGATGATAAAGCTACCGCTACTCAAATTCTTAGAAGAGCAAAAAAGGAGGTTGATCCTATGAGCTGGTTGCATTTGTACAATAAACAATAATGTGTAGATAACCTTAATATTTAGGATAATACCTATTTTTAAAATGGCTTAGATGCATCTAAGC
>RGVD01000092.1 GCA_010027395.1 Bacteroidota bacterium | reverse complement strand
GTTAGAACTAGGCGGTAACAATGCCATTATACTTACTCCTCATGCAAACCTAGATTTGGCTATGATAGGCGTGGTATTTGGTGCTGTTGGAACAGCAGGACAAAGATGTACCACCACGCGCAGATTGATTGTTCATGAGAGCCTTTATGATACCTTAAAAGAAAAGCTTGTGAAAGCTTATGGTCAATTAACTATTGGTAATCCATTAAATGGAAACTTGGTGGGCCCATTGATAGATAAAGCGGCTGTAAACGCCTATTTACAAGCTATTGAAGCATTGAAAAAAGAAGGCGGAACTGTTTTATGTGGAGCTGAAGTAATGACTGGTGAAGGCTATGAAAGTGGCTGTTATGTAAAACCAACCATTTGTGAGGCTAAAAACGACTTTGCCATCGTTCAGCATGAGACTTTTGCACCAATATTGTACCTACTTAAATACAAAGAAATGGATGAAGCCATTGCTATGCAAAATGGAGTAAAACAAGGCCTAAGCTCAAGTATTTTTACTGACAATATGCAAGAAGCAGAAGCATTCTTATCGGCATGGGGCAGCGACTGTGGTATTGCCAATGTAAATATTGGAACCAGTGGTGCAGAAATTGGTGGAGCTTTTGGTGGCGAGAAAGAAACGGGTGGTGGTAGAGAAAGCGGCAGCGATAGCTGGAAAGCATACATGCGCAGACAAACCAATACCATTAACTATGGCAAGGAGTTGCCTTTAGCACAAGGTATTAAGTTTGATTTGTAATATTTTCTGAATTTTCACCTAGACCTTTAAACAAATTAATTATGAAGAAACTGTTTGTATTAATGTTATTAATTTGTCCACTATCCTTATTGGCTCAATTCAAGATAGTAATGAAGGATAGCACAGTTAAAGAAGGCTATATAACACTTCAGGCAGAAAAAATTTTATATGTTTCTAGCAAGGTTGGGGATGTTAAAATCAACTATACAATTAATTCCGATAACATTGCATATAAAATTCCAATAGGTAAAGACACTATTTACAAGATATCTTTTTTTTCTGATGAAATTTCAAGTTTAAATAATCAAATCGCAATTACTAAGGACGACTTGTTAAAAAGAGCAGGAATAAATCTTCAAGTTGCAGGTGGTTGTTTTATTGTTGGAGTGGTTTTGTATTCAATCGCCCCCTTTTTAACATTTACAAATGCTGATAATCAAACTAAAGCACTGTTTGTAACCTATGTGATAGCGGGAGGATTAAATCTAACCTCATTTATATGCCTGATTGCTTCTGGACACAATTTGGTTAATGCTGGAAATTTGAAAAAGAGCAGTTTGAAATATAAAATCAGTACAAACCAAGTAGGAATATGCTATAATTTTTAAAGAGAATCATTCGATTATTCCCTATGGTATGGTAAAACTTACCATACTATATAGGCTTGAGAGAATAAATCGTTCAAAGCCTCTACTTATTTTACCTATAAATTTCATTACATCTTGTATGTTTGCTTCGCTTCATGAATAGAAACCTAAGAGACGGCATCAATGTATTATCAAAACTAAATAATAGGCGCATTTTTAATGCGATAAAATTGTTTAGTAGCTACTACATTTCCAAAACCATAAAAAGACCTATCCAATGGGGTATGCCTTTGAGCATGGAAATAGAGCCTACGACAAGTTGTAACTTACGTTGTCCGCAATGTCCGAGTGGTTTAAGGGAGTTTACCCGAAACACAGGAATGCTTGATTTGCCTCTGTACAAAAAAACCATAGATGAGATTCATGAAGACTTGGTGTGGTTGATTTTATATTTTCAAGGCGAGCCCTTTCTAAACAAACAATTTCTTGAGTTTGTAAAATATGCTGCTTCAAAAAACATATATACCGCAACCAGCAGCAATGCACATTATTTTACCGATGAAATGGCCAAAGCCACTGTTGAAAGCGGGCTCGACAGACTTATTGTTTCTATTGATGGCACCACCCAAGAAACCTATGGAAAGTACAGGATTGGCGGTAATGTTGAAAAGGTAATAGATGGCACAAAAAAGCTATTGTATTGGAAGAAAAATCTAAATAAAACCACCCCTCATATTATTTGGCAATTCATTGTTTTTAAGCATAACGAACATCAATTGCCCGAAATAAAAAGATTGGCAAAAGAAATAGGGGTGGATGAACTAGGGATTAAAACGGCTCAGATATATGATTACAAGACAAGTGATGACTTTATTCCCACAAATGAGGATCTTGCTCGTTATAGAAAAACAGAATTGGGATATGAGATAAAAAACAAGCTATTAAATCAATGTTGGCGAATGTGGCGCGGTAGTGTGATTACTTGGGATGGATTGGTGGTGCCATGTTGTTTTGACAAAGACGCAACGCATCGTTTTGGTGATGTGAGCACTCAACATTTTGAAGAGGTATGGAAAGGGGAGCGCTACAATAACTTTAGACAAGCCATTCTCAAAAGCAGAAAAGAAATTGATATCTGTACAAATTGCACCGAAGGAACAAAGGTTTGGAGCTAGTTAGTCGTGGCATTCCATCATCAACAAATCACCATTTTCATAGCTTATAGAAACTATGCCATCATTTTCAGCCTCGTTGCTACTCCCTGATTTGTAACCAATGCTAAGGGTATCATTCGTGAGATTATACTTTAGACCTTTGCTATTAATACCCGTAACGTCTCCAATAGGAATTAGTGAAATGGGAAATCCTTTTAGATACCATTTTTCGAAATATTTAGGCAAACAAAATATTTTGGAGTAATCATCATATAAAACCAAGCTTACATCTGATTTATAGCGCACCATATTGGTAATATTGGTGATGGTATGATCGGCCCTGCGCCCAGTTGCCCAGAGGATATTAATGGCTTTGTGGCCTTCGTTTATTAGGTATTCTATTCCTTTTTCTAAATCAGTTTTGTTTTGGTCGGGGGTATGAATAATTTTAATGGGTTGTTGGTCAATAAGCAGTTCTTCAATATTTTTTGCACTATCGAAATCCCCTAGAACAATATCTACTTTAATTCCCAATTCAAGTACGCGGGTTATTGCTCCATCAAGCACCAAAACAGTAGGGCTCCATTCGAGCAATTGTGACAAAAGTTCATAGCTACAGGCCTCGCCATTGGCAATAATCAGAGCGGGTTCTTGTTTGTCTTTTACTATATGGTGTGATGACATAATTGAAGTATTGTTTTTAGGCCAATTAAGTTTTGCATATGGGAGGAGCAAAAATAAACATTAATAGCATTACAAGTCTGAGTAATAAATTCAAATTAAATTTCTGTTTATGAAATTTATTTGTTCAAAAGTGCCAAAATTTAGACCACAAAAAGCTGCATTTTAATTCTCAATATATAAACCGAACAAAATATTTATATTTGTTGAAGAATGGAGAACATATTAGATAGGATAACAATTAATCAAGAGATATGTCATGGTAAACCAACCATTAGAAACATGCGCTATCCTGTAGAGATGATTTTGGATTTACTTTCTGCGGGAATGACAAATAAAGAGATCATAACTGATTATCCTGCAATTGAGGAGAGTGATATTAAGGCTTGTTTGGCCTACGCATCGCGTTTAACCAAAATCAAAAGTTCTTATAAGGTACTTGCATGAAGTTTATTGTTGATGCCCAATTACCTTTCTTATTGGTAGAACTTTTAAATCAAAAAGGATGCGATGCCATTCATACTGATGATTTAGATTTAAAAGAAAGAACCACAGACAACGAAATAAGGGTAATAGCGGAATCAGAATCGAGAATTGTTATTACAAAGGATGATGATTTTTTAGATTCATATTTAATTAAAAAATCGCCACCAAAACTATTATTAGTGACCACAGGAAACATAAAAAACAGGCAGCTGTTGGATTTATTTCGTTTTCATATTAGAACCATCGTTGAGTCATTCGGAACTAATAATTATTTAGAATTAAACAATGATGAACTAATAATTCACGAGTAGATTACTTATAAGGTTAATTAATTGGTTTTATGATACTAAAACGTATTTCAATATATATAATATTCTGTCTGCATTTCTCAATAAACTTTGCTCAGTCGGTTGAATGGAGCAATCCACAGAAAATAAAGTCAAAAACTGGGTATTCTCAAATTGTAGGAGAAAGCGCCTCTGGTATTTATCTACTTCGCTGTAAGGACAATTCATTTAGCAGAGATGTTATTATTGAAAAATACAAAAGCAATTTAGCGCAGGAACTTAGCATTCCTATGCCCATTAATATCAATGGAATATTAGAAAGGGTGTTGTTGTTTGACAATACCATTTATGTGTTTGTGAGTGCTAAAAACAATGTTAGCAACAAGATAGATTTGCTTTTACAAAAATTGGATGAAAATCTGAAGCCTATTGGAAATGCTCAGGTATTGATATCTATGAACAGTGAAGAAATAGACAATAAAACCCATTTCTACATCAAACATTCAAGTGAAAAAAAATTTATTGGTGTTATGTTTTTATCTAATAGAAAGGAAAAAAATAATAGTAATCTAAACCTCTTTTGTTTTGATGGAAATATGCAGCAACAATATGGTAAGCAATATGATTTACCCTATTCTATTGATGATATTTTTATTACCTCTTATGATATGGGAAATGAAGGAGAATGTTATTTACTCATCGACTATCCCAAATCGGGTGTGAAGAAAAAAGGATCCGATTCACGCTCATTTTTTTTGTATAGCTACTCATTGGGTATGGACAAAATGCTTGAATATGAGGTAGGACAATCAGATGTTTTTATCGAGGAAATTGGTATGTGTCTGAATAATTACAGCAAGAAAATTTCTGTAGCAGGATTTTATTCAAAAGACAACAGCAAGAAAGTTGCAGGATATTTTTATTACGTTCTTGATTTGGCAAGTAACGAACTAATTACCAAAAGATTTGAAACATTTCCTCTTGATTTTATCAGTAAGCGATACAACACCAAAGGTACTGACGACTTGAGCGACCTATATATCCGTAAAATGGTGGCCAGAAGTGATGGAGGCTGTTTGCTCCTAGCTGAAAAATATTATCTATCAAGACAAACATATACATATTATGTAAATGGATTTCCGCAGACAAATAGCCGCACAGTATATAATTATGATGATGTGCAAATGATGTCCTTCAATGCAGATGGCAGCCTTCAATTTAACAATACCATTTCCAAGTCTCAAAGCTCAATAAGTGATGGGGGGTATTATTCATCCATTGTGCCAATAATTACAGCTGAAAACCTTTATGTTGTTTATAATAATGATGTAAGTACGGAAGGAGATATGATGTTAAGTTATGCTAATAATAAGGGACTTATAGAAAACAAAATATTGGTAAAAGCAATCAATACCAGTGCGCTTATTATCCCTTCTGAAACCAAGCAAGTGAGTTCAAATAGTGTCTTGGCTTGCAGTTTACGAGATAAGAGATTTACTTTGATGCGAATTACTTTTTAATATCACAACTTGTTAAACATTTTTCGTTCAAATAATATTTTTTCAATCGTAGCGCTTTTTCTCGTTACTATTGGGATACGTATTTTTCCTTATTTTAGCTTTCAACCAATTGAACTTAGTATTAATGCACCCCTTGCTCAGTTTTTTTTCAATTACTGGAAATTATTGGGGCCAGCCTCAAACTTAGATTTTGCTTTTGCTACATTGGTCATTTACCTTCAGTCTTTGCAAATTAATTATATAACCACACAGCACAATGTGTTGCATAAAGATTCAATGTTACCAGCTTTAATGTATGTTACACTTAATAGCATATACCCTGAGCAAATGGTCCTTTCTCCACAAATGATAGCGAATACTTTTTTGCTTTTGATTATTCAGCGTTTATTTTATTTATATGAATCTAACAAACCTCTTTATCTTGTGTTGGACTCGGGAATGTATTTAGGTTTGGCTATATTATTCAATTATGATGTAATCAACTATTTGCCATTTATTTTAATATCCGTGGTAGCTATGACTTCTTTTAATATTAAGTATCTATTAGTTGCTATAATTGGCATTATTGTACCCATTTATTTTACAACGGCATTATTTTATTTAAGCAATCACTTAAATGATTTTATGGCATTTGTCGAGCTTAGTTTTACCAAAACATACTTTATTAAAATAGCCATTGATCCCATCACCGCCATTCCTTGGTTTGTGATGTTGAGCCTACTTTTGTATACTGGATTTAATATTCAATCAAATTTTTACAAGAACAATGTAAAATCACGAAGGGTTTTATTAACCTTAGGTTTATTGTTGCTATTTTCATTATTAATTGTTCCACTTGAGGATAAAAATTTTATTTTCAATCTTATTTATTTAAGCACCCCAACAAGCATGTTGGTTGCCTATTTCTTTTTGAGCAGTAAAAGATTCTACCTAAAAGAGATATTTTATTTGTTTTTTGTCGCCTCTTGTTTCTATTTTCAACTCATCCATTAGCCTATGTTCTTTATCCTATCTAAGATTATTTATGCGATAGTGGCCCCTGCTAGTTTGGTAGCTTTGTTTTTTTTGTTTTATTTTTTTCTAAAGAAAAAGTTTTTGTTATATGCAGGTATTGGGTTGTTTCTTTTTTTTCAAACCCGTTTATTGGTCTTAATCTTTTTAAAATGTGGGAGATAGATGCTACTGAAATTAAACCAGGTGAGCATTATGACGGGATAATAATATTAGGTGGATTTGTTTCAACCATTTCAGTTAATAACCAAATCCAAAGAACAGTTTTCGCAGATGGAAACGACAGAATGATACAGGCTATATCATTGTATAAAAAAGGTATTTCTGATAAAATCATATATACAGCTGGAACGGATAGCATTTTTAATCTGCATACCGCTGAGGCCATTCTAGCTAAAGAGTTTTTATTAGAAATAGGAATTCCCGACTCAGCAATAATTACTGAGTCTAGGTCTATTAATACTTATGAAAATGCCATGTTTACGAAGAAAATTTTAGAAAAATTAGATACTGCTTGGCAAAAAAAGAAATATTTATTGGTTACTTCTGCCTTTCATATGCGTAGGTCGATGGCCTGCTTCAAAAAACAAGGTTTTAATGTAACAGCCTATTCAACAAACTTTAGGGCTCTGATTGAGAATTATACCATTTTTAATACAATTGTGCCTAGTTATGGTGCCCTACAGAATTGGACTTATTTGATGAAAGAATTAATTGGTATGGTAGTTTATAAAGCAAAAGGCTATATTTAGTTTATTTGAACAATGAATTCAAATCAATACCAAAAAGGATTTGAAGGCCAATAAGAACTGACACCCATAAGGAAAATGAACCTAGCATAATAATCTTAATCCTCCACTTGTTTTCTTCAATAGCAGCAGCCAAAATGGTTCCCAAAGGAATGGATATAATTGGCGATAATAAGGCTATTCCATATACCTCATATTTGCGTATAATTTTAACCATTAAGCGTGATGATTTTTTGAACTTGAATGGCTTGGGTTTACTCGGAAAAAATTTATTTTTTAAGTTTAGGATAAACTGCCATAGATAAAGGTAGAATATAACACCAAGCATACCACCTCCAACGGTACAGACAAATGTAAAAAGCGGATTAAAGCCGTAGCCTAAAGCCAATAGAAATCCTCCTAGGAATTTGATGGCACTTAGCACCACAACCCAACATATTTTAACCAACCATTCGCCCATTTATTTGTTCGATTTTATTGCATTTCTTACGTTTCCGTGCTTTTTCAACAATTCTTTTGCGGTACTTTCATCTACTCCTAATTCTTCAGCAATCATTTTTGTACCTCGCTTGATTAGCTTGTTGTTAGTTAATTGCATATCAACCATTTTATTTCCTTTTACATGACCTAGTTTAATCATTAAGGATGTGCTAATCATGTTTAATACTAGTTTTTGAGCAGTCCCAGATTTCATGCGTGTACTACCAGTAACAAACTCTGCACCAACCACCACTTCAATAGGATAATCTGCAAATTTGGCCACTTCTGAGCCCTTATTGCAAACAATGCACCCAGTTTTTATTCCTTTTTCTTGTGCCTTTTTTAGGCCTGCAAAAACATAGGGTGTTGATCCGCTTGCGGCTATACCAATCAAAAAATCTTTTTTATTAATTTTATAGATGGACAAGTCTTTCCATGCCTGTTTTTCATCATCCTCTGCAAATTCAACCGCATTTCTAATGGCCGAATCTCCCCCTGCAATTATACCAACCACACGACCCTGCTCAACGCCAAATGTGGGCGGGCATTCACTTGCATCCACAATACCTAGTCTGCCACTTGTACCCGCACCGATGTAAAACAACCTACCACCTTGGCTCATGTTTTCGTAAGCAGCATCTACGAGTTTTTTAATTTTGGGTAATATTTTTTCAATAGCTAATGGGACGGTTTTGTCTTCTTTATTGATGTTAGACAATAAGTCTTTTGTGCTCTTCTTCTCTAAATGAGCATATTTTGAACTTGATTCGGTTGTTTTAGTGGGGCCTGATTTTTTTGACATGAGACAATATTTAAATCATTGCATAGGTCGAAATATTAGTGCTTATATTTGTCCCTATCTTTTGCTTCAAATATGACAAATAATAACAACAAATGGCAGCCTTTTATTTATGGGATGCTAATAGCTGCTGGAATTTTAATTGGTATGTGGTTAAGACCTTCTGCTGGAGCTAAGATAAGCATTGGTGCTAGTAGCAAGTTTGGTGAAATGTTATCTATAATTAAAGAGGCTTATGTTGATTCTGTTAACATTCAAGATTTGGAGAACAAAACACTTAACGAAATGCTGAGCAATTTAGATCCCCATTCAACCTATATTCCAGCTGAAGAACTACAAAAAGCAAATGAGCCACTTGAGGGAAATTTTGATGGAATAGGCGTTGAGTTTAATATCGTAAATGATACCATTATGGTGGTTTCAGCAATTAGTGGGGGACCTTCGCAAGAGTTGGGTATTAAAGCAGGGGATAGAATTATACGTGTTGATACAATGCCTGTTGCAGGCGTAAAAATCACAAATGACCATGTAATAAAACTATTAAGAGGTAAACGAGGAACCGATGTGAATGTTACTATTTATAGGCCATATGAAAAGCAAAAATTAGATTTTAAAATTACCCGAAACACTATTCCAATTTATAGTGTTGACGCTTCGTTTATGATTGATTCGGAGACAGGATATATTAAAATCAGTAGATTTGCTGCAACCACCCACGATGAGTTTTTAAAAGCTTTTGCTGAGTTGGAAACCCAATATATTAAGAATTTAATTCTTGATTTAAGAG
Source organism: Bacteroidota bacterium (assembly GCA_010027395.1). Lineage (GTDB taxonomy): Bacteria > Bacteroidota > Bacteroidia > UKL13-3 > UKL13-3 > RGVD01. The sequence goes on along the minus strand of RGVD01000092.1, from coordinate 787 downwards.
GTAATCCAGGAGGCTATTTGAATGCAGCTACCGAATTGGCAGATGAAATTTTAGAGGGTAAAAAACTTATTGTTTATACACAAGGCAGAACCAAGCCCAAACAAGAATTTTTTACTGAACATATTGGTGCTTTTGAGACTGGAAAATTAGTGGTGCTAATTGATGAAGGTTCAGCCTCCGCAAGTGAGATATTAAGTGGTTCAGTTCAAGATTGGGATAGAGGCTTGGTAGTTGGTAGAAGAAGCTTTGGCAAGGGATTGGTTCAAGAGCCATTTGATTTGAGTGATGGGTCTGCTTTGCGTTTAACGGTTTCAAGATATTATACGCCCTCTGGTCGTTGTATTCAGAAAGATTATAAAATAAACGGGTATGATGAATATGAAAACGATATATATGCCCGTATTGAAAATGGTGAATTAGAAGATGCAAGCAAACAAAAGATCTATGATTCAACAGAGTATCGTACCAAAATTAAAAACCGGATTGTATACGGTGGAGGCGGCATATATCCAGATGTTTTTGTGCCAATTGATACAAGCTACAATACCCGTTTTTTAACAGATGTTTTTGCTAATGGATTGTTAAGCAAATTTGCTTACGATTATTTAGACAAAAACCGGAACTCAATTGCTGCTATTAGCGATTTGGAGGCTTATAATAAGTCATACGAAATAAGTGATGCTGCGTTCAATATGTTTATCGACTTTTGTAAGCAACAAAACAGTAGTTCGCCAAAAGTCTTAGAGATTAACAGATCCAAAAACTTCATTAAACTACAACTTAAGGC
>RGVD01000091.1 GCA_010027395.1 Bacteroidota bacterium | reverse complement strand
ATTACTAGCTGTTAAGCGTTTGTTGTTTTGTCCGTTATTCTTGTCCCCACCAGTAACCCTAATATTAAACACCTCTGCAAATTCATCTTCTTTCAATTCTTGTATGGCTTCATCTAAAATTTTGTTAAACATTTCAAAGCCAATTTCAGCAATAAAACCACTTTGTTCTCCGCCCAGTAAATTACCTGCCCCACGAATATCTAAATCGCGCATGGCCACATTAAAACCACTACCTAAATCACTAAACTCTTCAATGGCTTGTAGACGTATTCTGCTATCTACACTTAAACTCGACATACTTGGAACAAGCAAGTAGCAGAATGCTTTCTTATTCGAACGACCTACTCGGCCGCGCATCTGGTGTAAGTCACTTAACCCAAACATGTGAGCATTATTGATGATGATGGTATTGGCATTGCTAATGTCCAATCCACTATGATGGTGGTTGCTACTAGGACATCATACTCACCTTCGATGAAACGCATCATCACATCTTCTAATTTGTCACCTTCTAATTGTCCATGTGCCACAGCTACTTTTACCCCTTTGCACAAACGAGAAATTCTATCAGCCACTTCATAAATATCTTTTACTTTATGGTGAATGAAAAACACTTGACCTCCTCGTTCCACTTCTTCCATAACAGCATCTTTCAACAACTCATCATTGTATGCGTGCAGCTCTGTGGTTACTGGTTGCCTGTTGGCTGGTGGCGTATTGATAACAGATAAATCTCTTGCTCCCATCAAGCTGAAATGAAGTGTTCGCGGAATGGGTGTAGCTGTTAATGTTAAGGTATCTACATTCAGCTTCATGGCTTTCAATTTCTCTTTAGCTGCTACTCCAAATTTTTGCTCTTCATCTATAATTAATAAGCCCAAATCTTTAAACTGAACATCTTTACTTATTAAACGATGTGTACCAATTAATATATCCACCTTGCCTTGTTTCACCCGTTCTAAAACATCTTTTATTTCCTTGGTAGTCTTGAAACGATTTACATAATCAATGTTACATGGCAAGTTTCGCATACGTTCTTTAAAGGTTCTATAATGCTGATTAGCTAGGATGGTGGTAGGTACCAATATGGCTACTTGTTTACTATCAGCAACTGCTTTAAATGCCGCACGAATAGCTATTTCAGTTTTTCCAAAACCCACATCACCACAAACCAATCTATCCATAGGATGTGGTTGTTCCATATCGGCTTTCACATCCGTAGTGGCTCTGCTTTGATCGGGTGTGTCTTCGTACATAAAACTCGCTTCTAGCTCTACTTGTAGGTAGCTATCAGGGCTGAACTGAAAACCCGGCTGAGACTTCCTTGCAGCATACAATTTAATTAAATCACGTGCAATGTCTTTTACTTTTTTCTTGGTTTGTGTTTTAAGTTTTTCCCATGTATCACTGCCCAATTTGTGCAGCCTAGGTTCAGTGCCATCTTTACCGCTGTAGCGGGTAATTTTGTGTAATGAATTTATACTTACATAAAGCAAGTCATCATTCTTATATATCAACCTTACAGCTTCTTGCAAATGTCCATTTACCTCAAGTTTTTCAAGGCCTGCAAATTTCCCAACACCATGGTCAATATGCACAACAAAGTCACCTGGCTTGAGTTCTCGCAGTTCTTTAAGGGTTATGATTTTTGAATTGCTATATCTTGTTTTTACATGACCTCTATAAAACCTATCGAATATCTGATGTTCGGTATAACATGCTAGGTTTAAATCCTTATCAATAAAGCCTTCTGAAAGGGCATGGTAAACAGGGGCAAATTCAACCTCTCTATCCAAGTCTTCAAAAATGGTATACAACCTTTCAACCTGACGAGAGCTATCGCTGAAAATTAAGTTTTGTAATTTTTGTGCTTGGTTCGCTTTTAGGTTTTCAATCAGCAATTGAAAGTTTTTATGAAAAGTAGGTTGCGGAGCAATGTTAAACTCCACCACTTTATCGTGCTTGAAATGGGTTCTAAAGCCCATTTCTATCAGTGCATAAGAGCCAATTGATTTAAGCAATTGACTAGTTGAAATATATACATCATAAATATCTTTTGCTTGAAATCCTTCAATAATATCATGTTTGATATCTTCATCTTTATTCAAGATTTTTTGAATGGATTTTTCACTTTTTTCTAAGCCTTTTTCTAGCAATTCAACACTCAATGAAACATCTGATGTCCATATTATACTGTCCTTTGACAAGTATTCAAACACTGATTTTTTTTCTGTATTGTCAATGTCTTTTTGAACGTTTGGTATTATAAAGAACCTATCAACTCGAGTTACAGATAATTGATCAATAGGGTTGAAAGTTCTAATGCTTTCTATGATATCGCCATTCAGTTCAATACGATATGGCATATCATTACTAAATGAAAATACATCTACAATGCCACCTCTTATGCTAAAATAACCTGCCTCATATACAAAATCATTTCTTTCAAAATGATGTTCTGTTAAAAAATCAATAAAAAATTCTAGGTCAAAAGTATCACCTACTTTAAGTTCGTAGGTGTTTTTTGTTAGGTCTTTTTCACTAATTACCAATTCGGCTAAAGCCTCGGTGGTAGTGACAATGAGCTCTCCCGTTGATAGGTGTTGATTCAGTCTATTCAGTACCTCTGCTCGCTCAAGCACTTGGTTATTTTCTAGTGTTTCCAGTTGATAGCTTCTTTTGTAGCTTGGTGGAAAATAGAGAACTGTTTTGCCTTCAAGAATATTTCCTAAATCGCTATGAAAATATTTTGCCTCATCCGCATCATTGAAAATAAATACTTGGCTGCGATAATTGAAATGATAGATACAAGCAGCAATAATGGCATCAACAGAACCAATTGTTCCCTTTACACTAATTTTTGCATTCGCTTTGTTGATTGCTTTTGACAGCCTTTGTATGCCATTACTTTCGCCATAAAGCGATAAGAGTTCTTGTATCTTCATTTATTTTTTCAAAATAGTATAGCCCCCGAAGTGTAAACCGCGGGGGTGAATTTTTGTTCTAAGCCAACAAATATATGTATCACCAAGCTTAAACTATAATTTCAAACGCAGCAAAATCAATATTTGCAGATTAACTTAAAATAGTACACATTTGAATTTTATATAGAATTGTTATGATACACAGTGCAGGCATACCATCAGTAGATTTAAGCGATTTTTTATCAGGTGATGAAACTCGCAAAACCAAGTTTGTTCAAGATTTGGGTAAAGCTTATGAAGATATTGGTTTCGTTGCTGTTCGTGGACACCTTTTACATAATGATACTTCAAGAATACTATATGCCCAGTGTCAGCAATTTTTTGGTTTAACTCAAGAAATAAAGAATAAATACGAAGACCCAAAGATTGCAGGGCAAAGGGGATACACCAGTTTTGGAAAAGAACATGCCAAGGGCCGCAATGTAGGCGATTTGAAAGAGTTTTGGCATTTTGGTCAAATGGTTGAAGGAGAAGATCCTATCAAATCAGAATACCCTGATAATATTTTTGTTGATGAATTGCCTGATTTTAATGCATACGGAATCAAGGCCTATAAGGAATTAGAAGAAACGGGTAAGCACATGTTGCGAGCCATTGCCCTGTATTTAGGTTTAGACGAGTTCTTTTTTGATGATAAGATAAAGAACGGCAACAGCATTTTAAGACCTATTCATTATCCGCCTATTACACATGAGCCTGAGTCGGCAGTAAGAGCTGCAGAGCATGAAGATATCAATTTGATTACTTTGCTTATGGGCGCATCAGCAGAGGGACTAGAGGTGCTAAACAAACAGGGTGAGTGGGTTGGAATAACTGCTTTGCCAGAACAATTGGTAGTGAATGTGGGTGATATGTTGCAACGATTAACCAATAATAAATTAAAATCAACCACACACAGGGTAGTAAATCCGCCACGCGAACAATGGGCTAATCCACGATTTAGTATACCGTTTTTCCTGCATCCAAGAAGTGATATGAGGTTGGACTGCTTAGAAAGTTGTGTGACATCTGATTACCAGCGCCACTATGAGCCCATTTCTGCAGGAGAATATTTGAATGAAAGATTGCGAGAAATTGGATTACGCAAGTAATTGCTTTTTTGTTTTCAATTTAAGGTTAAATCGATAGCTGCATTTGGTACATTTTAGTGTTTGAAGCTTTAGGAAGAACAAAAGATATTTTGTTATAAAGTCCCTTTGAACCCTTTTATAATCGCGCGCATCACAGTTGGGGCAGATGCCTTTGTTTACAAATTTCTTTATATAATTTCTTAAAAATACGATAAAGGCTATACCAACAATCAATAATATGATTATTCCTATTAGCAAGTCTGTCATGGGTTTGAAAATTTTTGTGAAAATAGTTTTTTAATAAAATAATAGTAGTGTTTTATTTTATCTGCGTAATAAGATGACTGCTTGGCGTAAAAACTATTTTAATACAAATACATTGACAATTAGAGTCAAAAGTGATTGGTGTATAATCAACTATTGCCTTACGTAATACCTATACCAACATTTGTGGCACCTGTAAGATTGCACCTTATAAAAGAATAGAAAAATAGAAGTAAATAAATCCCTCTCAACCCTTTGAGAGTCTTTTACTCCGCAATTAGGACATTTATTAACTTTAGTGAATCGTTTTAAGTATAGCACCATTATTATGAGCATAATAATGATTGCTATGACGATACCAGCTATTTTTACATACGTTAAATATGATACCATAATGAAAAGTTCATTTTTTCAGTAAATGTAAGTTTTTTTCTACAAAATTGTGTTAAATTATTAATCGTTGATGTAAATTGTTTTAAAATTAGGTTTAAATAAGGCTATTTTTAGGTATAAGTTTTTATTCAAAACCAAGAAAGATTTACATGTGTATGGCTTTTTTTAATGTTTTAGAACAATAACAATTCCTTAACATGCTATCAGATAATCATTAATAGATTTGAAAAAAAATAAAGAGGAAGATTTAAACTTTTTTAACAAGTTTAAACACTTTCATTTTAACCTTGTTATAACATAAAAATCAAGCAAACAATGAACACAATTTTATCAAAATTAATGGGTACTTCTTTCGATCGAACGAAATATTCTACTACAAAATTATTTAGCCTATTGGCCTTGCTATTGATGCTGGGTTTGAATGGGGTGATGGGGCAGACGAATTATGTTAGTTGGGATTTTAGTACTAGCGTTACAAACGCAAACTATGCATCAAGCCAAACTAACCAAGATGGTGCCAGAACAACTGCTTTAACCAGCACAACCTTTGGTGGTATAACTTTAGCTACAGCTACTGCTGCCACAGCCAATACTTTTCATCGTACAACAGGTTGGCCTAATAATACTGCTTCAGTTACTGCAAGTGCCACAAGCTACATTCAATTTAGTATTACGTTAGGTGGTGGTCAAACCTTTCCAAACTCTAGTTTTTCTTTAGATTTGAATGTTGGAACTAGTAGTGCTACTACTGCTCCAAATAGATTACAACCAATTTATGGTTATGGAGCAAGTCCAACCTATGCCACAATAGGTAGTGCTATAACATTAAGTACTAGCCAAACTGCATTATCTACTATTACTGTTCCTGCACCCGGAAATACAACAACTACGGTATTAACTATAAGGTTGGCTGCATTTGCAACTGGCTCTGGTACCCAAACAGGTAACTTAAGATATCAGAGTATAGCATTAACAAATTCAAATGCACCAGTAACAGTTACCCCATCAATTGCAATTTCGAACGGTACAATTGCAGCAGGTTCACCAAATAACGGTCAAACCAATGTGGTTTTGCAACGTTATGATATGACAGTAACTAGTGCCAATGCTACCTTAACTGGATTAACAGTGACTACAGGTGGTACTTATGCTGCAGCTGATTTAACAAATTTAAAAGTACGTTATTCTACTGATGCTACTTTAGATGGAGCCGATGCTACTTTAAGCACTAAAACTGCTAGTTTAGCATCAGGCTCGCAAGTTTTTCCTTCATTCACATCTCAAAGTTTAGTAAGTGGTTCTACCTACTACATTTTTGTTACCGCTGATATAGCTTCTGGAGCTTCAAATGGAAATACAATAAATATAGCTTCAACTGCTTTTTCTAACATTACATTTTCGTCAGGGACAAAAACAGGAACAGACCCTGTAGCTGCGGGAGGTGTTCAAACTATTACAGTTGCGGTGCCTGATATTGCATTAAGTTCTCCTGCTTCATCATCTGGAAACATTACTGTTGGTACAACCAATAATGTAATTTACCGCTTTGATTTAGCAATTACTACAGCAACGCCTTCATTAACTGGTGTAACAATCAATACTTCAACAGGTAATAACGTAACTAGTGATTTAACTAATTTAAAATGCTGGTATTCTACGGATAATACTTTTAATTCAGGCACAGATGTATTGCTTTCAACCAAAACAACAAGTTTGGCAGCAGGCTCGCAAGTATTTCCTACTTTTAGTGCTCAAAGTTTAGCCACTGGTTCTACGTACTATATATTTATAACTGCTGATATTCCTTTAACTGCAACTCCTAATAATACAATTATTGTAAGTGCCGTCACTACATCTGATTTAACATTTAGTTCTGGTAACAAAACTGGTTCTGCAAATGCAAGTGGCACTAAAACAATTATTGGTTGTACACCTGTCGATGTAACAAGTGCAGCGGCTTCAAGTGCAAATCTTAGTTCAGTTTTAACTTGGGTTAATCCTGCATGTTATGATGAAATATTAGTAGTGGCTGCGTTAGCTAGCAATAGTGGTACACCGACAGGCGATGGTTCAGCCTATACTGGTAATTTAGCTTATGGTAGTGGTGCTGCATTAGGTAATGGATTTGTTGTTTATAAAGGTTCAACTAGTAGCCAAACCGTCACTGGATTAACAAATGGAACTCAATACTTTTATAAATTTTTTACAAGAAGAGGAACTACTTGGACAAGTGGTACTGAAGTAAATGCTACACCGAATGTTGCTGGTTATTATTGGAATGGTGCTAATACAAGTGCAAATCCAGCAGTTGGAGGAACAGGAACATGGGGGACAGCCAATTCATGGAGACAACCTTCGTCTACAGGATCTTCTGCTACATGGGCGAATTCAAACAACGCTATTTTTGCTGGAACCGCAGGTTCAGTAACTTTAGATGCTGATAGATCAGCTACTGCTTACTACTTCAACACAACAGGGTATAGTTTAGTTACAACCTCAAGTACAACTGTGGCTTTAACAGGTACAATTAACTTGGGAAATAACATTGGCTTAACTTTTGCTCCAAATGTAAATACATCTGCACCTGTAAGTGGTGCTATAAGTGTTGGAAATATTACTGGCTCAGGTACAGCAAATATTACTATCTCATCAGCACAAGGTTCAGCAACTAATATTGCTCAAAGATTAAATATTGCTACTTCAAGCGCTTCCATTTCAGTACCAATTAATATTACTTCTGCTGGTGGCTCAGGATCTGGTACTGTAGCAGCAATTGTAGGAACTGCAGCAGGTACAAGCTTGTCAAGTGCAGCAACAATTACAAATAATACTGCTATTAAAACAGTAATCGGAGCAACAAGTGGTAATGATTTAACAGCAAATGGTGTAATAAGTGGTTCTGCAGATTTGATGTTTGCCGCTGGTGCTTCTGGTGGTGCAGGTACAGTAACATTAGCCGCTGCAAATACTTATACAGGTGCTACAATTTTTAATGCTGCGAATAGTGGTGTTGTTAAATTAGGAGTTACCAATGCTTTACCTACTGCAACAAATGTAACATTTGGTTATTCTTCTGGTAACGGTGGTTCTCTAGATTTAAATGGATTTAATCAAACGCTTGCTTCTATCATAAATGGTGGATTTGGCAGCGCAGTAAATAGAATAGTTAATAATGGTAGTACAGATGCTACTTTAACAATTAATGGTTCAACCTCTCCAACTGCTTTCGTTTTTGGTATTCAGGATGGAACTACTAATAAAATATCATTAGTTAAAGCAGGTTCAGGTACTTTAATTTTAGACGGCTCTACAACAACTGGTGGTAATTCTTACACAGGAACTACAACAGTTAGTGGAGGTACACTACGTTTAAATAAATCTGGAGGTACAACAATACCAATTACTAATAATGTAATAGTTGATGGAGGTACTTTACAAATCAGTACCAATCAAACTTTAAATAATTTAACTTTAACCAGTGGCACAGTTATTATTGATGCTGGAGTTACTTTAACAATTAATGGAACTATTACAAGAACTTCTGGTGTAATTAAGGGATCAGCTACATCTAATTTAGTAATAACAGGTGCTTCTGGAACAATTGCTTTTGATCAAACTACTCCTGGAACAACAAATGTTCTTAGAAACTTAACCATAAGTGGAAGTGGAACAACAACTTTAGGTAATGCGTTAAGTATTACTGGTGGAAGTACGTATGGAGTAGTAATTGTTGGTTCAGGAGCAACCCTTTCTAGTGGTGGCAATCTTACTTTAAAATCTGATGCAAATGGTACAGCGGCTATCGGTAACTCAGCTGGAACCATTACTGGAAATATTACTATAGAAAGATTTATTTCACAATCAGGCCGCAGATGGAGATACATTGCGGCACCAGTAACAGGTCAAACTTTAGCAGATTGGGGTACTAAGTTTTATATCACAGGTCCTGGTACACCGGGTGCTACAGTGGGTTCTCAAAACTCAAATGGCTATGCTACTACCCGTTCTAATTTATTGGGTTATAACAATGCTTCAACTACACCAGCTTCAGTAAGGATATATAACAGAACAACATCTGGCTCGATTGAAAATGGTTGGGCTAATCCAACATCTAACATGGCAACTGCTTTAACACCTGGTGTGGGTTATAGAGCTTTTATAAGAGGACCTATCACAGGTACTTATGCAACAGACACAGCAGTTATTGGTTATTTTGATGTAAATGGTGCTGCTCCAACACAATCTTCATTTACATTTACTCAAACAGGTGGTGTAAGTAATACGGTAAATGCAGGTTCGGTTTCTTTGCCAATTAATTCAACTGGAACAGACGCTGGTGGTGCATTTAATACTTCAAATGATGGTTGGAACTTAATCGGTAATCCTTACCCGTGTGCTTTTGATTGGGTAGCTTTTTGGTCATCTAATACCAACAGAACAAATATTGGAACATCTATCCATGTGTTTGATGCAAAGGCTAATTCATACAAAAGCTATAGCACACAAGCAGGTACAGGTACTTTAACGAGTGGTATCATTCCATCTGGTTCTGCTTTCTTTGTGCAAGCTACAGGTACAGGTGCCTCATTAACTTTTACTGAAAATTTTAAAACCACGACTGCACCGCTTGCTTTGCATAAAAAAGGTGCAGCTTCAGATGAGTTACATATTAAGTATTACAGAGACTCAACTGAGAGCGATGAGTATATTTTGAAAATGATAAATGGTGCTACTTTACTTAAGGACGACTATGATATTACCAAATTGAGAAATGATAATTTAAACTTATCAAGCTATGGTAGTGATTCAATTAATTTAACATTGTCAAGTATTCCTTTTGTAACTGAAGAAACAAAAATTAATCTAAATGTAGAAGCCACACGTAAAGGTTCATACAATTTCGATTTCACAACCATCAATGATTTTGATAATACCATTTCAGTGTCATTGTTAGATAAATTCACACAAAAAACTATTGATATCAGAAAGAACCCTGTATATACTTTCGTAATGGATTCATTGCCGCATCAGTGGGGTAAAGACAGATTTGTTTTGATTTTGAATGCAATATCTAAAACTACAGGCATTGATAATGAAAGCAACATCACAAATACCAAAATGGCTGTTTATCCAAATCCTGCAAGTGATGTGTTAAACATTAACATTAACAATGCAAGCTTTAAAAACTCTAGCATTAGTATTTTCAATATCAGTGGAAATGAAGTGCTAAATACAGCCATGAATGGTGCAAGCACTCAGTTAAATATTGAAAGTTTGGGCAGTGGTGTTTATTTCGTGAAGGTGAAAAACGAAAATGGTTTCGATAGAACGGTTAAATTTATCAAATAATTTTTAGTAATCTAATACACAAAGAAGGCGCTTCCAATTGGAAGCG
>RGVD01000010.1 GCA_010027395.1 Bacteroidota bacterium | reverse complement strand
AGACAATGCCTATATCGTTATTACCCACTATCAAAGATTATTGGATTATATCGTTCCTGATTTTGTGCATGTATTGTATAAAGGTAGAATTGTGAAGAGTGGTGATGCCAGTCTAGCCAAAGAGTTAGAGGTAAAAGGATATGATTGGATTAAAGCAGAAGTAGAGGCAAGTATGTAATTTTTACCGCGAAGAACGCTGAGAAGTCACTAAACACGCAAATCATTTACCATGGAGAACTTTGCTATTTTACTTTGAGCCCATTACGTTTTAATAAAAATTTATACCATTATTGGTTAATTATGAAGTTAGAAGAAAATATAAAGAAAGAGTTTCATCAATATAAAAACCAAGCTGAAGAGAGTGCTTTCTTTCAAATGAGAGAAAAGGCTTTTGCGGAGTTTGATAAGAATGGTTTTCCGACCATAAAAAATGAGGAGTGGAAATACACCAACCTAAAGAATATTTTCGATAAAAATTTTCAAAGCACTTGTGTTTCATCGGCCAATGTTCAAAATCTTTTAGTTGGTAGTGTTTTCAATAACATCAAAGCCAATAAATTGGTATTTGTTAATGGTAGTTTCAATGCTGATTTATCAATTATTATAGAGAAAGATAATGCGATAATAATTTCCAATTTAGCAAAAGCAAGAAAAGAAAACACTCATGAATTTGATGCACATTTTGGTAAATATGTGAAGATTGAAAATGAATCATTAAATGCGATGAACACGGCATTGATGAGCGATGGAGCTTTTATTTTTGTGCCTTCTAGCAAGAAAGTTGAAAACCCAATCATCATTATAAACATGCTTGATTCCTCAGATATAAATGTGTTAAGCCAACCTCGCAATTTGATTGTTTTGGAAAAAAATGCGGATGCATGTATTGTAGAATCTTACCTTTCAATGGGAGCAAATGCTTCATTCACCAATGTTGTAAATGAAATCTATGCAAACGAAAATGCCCACTTAGAGCATTATAAAATTCAGCAACAATTAGGAGAAACCTATCATAACAACTATACCCAGATTTTTCAAGAAGCTAATACCAATATCAATCAAGTAACATTAACCCTTGATGGTACTACGGTTCGAAATAATTTGCATTTTTTTATGAATGGCAAAAATTGTAATACACTTTTATATGGTTTATATATTACTGAAGGTTTAAATCATGTAGATAATCACACCCGAGTTGATCATGCGATGCCTAATTGCCAAAGCAATGAATTGTACAAAGGAATCATGAAAGACAAATCAACTGGGGTTTTCAATGGTAAAATCATGGTTCATTTGGATGCACAAAAAACCAATGCATATCAGAGAAACCAAAATATATTGTTGGATGAGAATGCAACTATTAACACTAAACCTCAGTTAGAGATTTTTGCTGATGATGTAAAATGTACCCATGGTGCCACCATTGGTCAGCTTGATGAAGAGCCCATGTTCTACTTAAGAAGCAGAGGCATTCCGGAGGATGTAGCAAGAAAAATGTTGTTAAATGCATTTGCAGATGACATTGCAGAAAAGATAAAAATACCAGAATTGGTAGGTTTATTGGAGCAATTGATAGATGAAAAACTTTAACTACAAAGAACGCTAAGAATGCACGAAGTACACAAAGTAATACTTTGAGACCTTAGTGAAAAAACTTTGTGTCTTTGTGGTAAAAAAAACAATGAATGTGGCAGAAATAAATATAAAATCAATCAGAGAAAAGTTTCCTATCCTTCATCAGAAAGTGAATGGAAAGCCATTGGTGTATTTTGACAATGCCGCAACAACACAAAAGCCTCAATCTGTTATTGATGCTTTAAATAAATATTACACAACAGATAATGCAAACATTCACCGTGCGGCACATACACTAGCGGCTCGTTCTACTGAAATGTTTGAAGATACCCGAAAAACCATTCAAGCATTTATCAATGCAAAAGAAGCTGAAGAATGTATCTTTACCAAAGGAGTAACTGAAAGTATCAACATAGTTGCTCAAACTTGGGGAAGAAAATTTCTACAAGCAGGAGATGAAGTTATCATCACCAGCATGGAGCACCATAGCAATATTGTGCCTTGGCAAATGATTTGTGAAGAGAAAGGTGCTATTCTGAAAGTTATTCCGATAAACGATGCAGGTGAATTGTTGATGGATGAATACGAAAAATTATTATCTCCAAAAACCAAAATGGTAGCTTGTGTTTGGGTGAGTAATGCTTTGGGAACCATCAACCCAGTAAAAGAAATTATTGAAAAAGCCCATTCAGTAGGAGCAAAGGTGCTATTGGACGGAGCGCAAGCTTGTTCGCATTTAGATGTGGATGTACAAACATTGGATTGTGATTTCTTAGCCATTTCATCACATAAATTATATGGCCCAACGGGTGTGGGTGTGCTATATGGCAAGCGAGAATTATTAGAAGCCATGCCACCATATCAAAGTGGTGGGGAGATGATAAAAGAAGTAAGTTTTGAAAGAACTACCTATAACGAAATCCCTTACAAATTCGAAGCAGGAACACCCAATATTGGTGATGTAATTGCTTTTAAACACGCACTAGATTTTATAAACGATTTAGGTAAAGAAAATATCCGAAATCATGAAAATGAGTTGTTGCATTATTTGATAAATAGCCTATTGGCATTAAATGAAACTGATGTCATGTCGAGCGGAGTCGAGACGCATAATTATGCGTCTCCACAGCAACCAATAAAATTAATTGGAACAGCCAAAGAAAAAGTATCCGTGCAATCATTCATCATCGAAGGTATGCATCATTTTGATGTTGGGATGATGTTGGATGCCAGAGGCATTGCCGTAAGAACAGGTCATCATTGCACACAACCCTTAATGAATCGTTTGGGATTGGATGGAACTGTAAGAGCATCCTTTTCAGTTTATAATACAAAAGAAGAGATTGATGTTTTTATTGAAGCCGTTAGAAAATTAGTAAAGAAATAGCCAATGATTACTCAGATTACACTAAAAAAGTAATAGAATAAATATTGGCAAAATTGTAAAAGAAAAATTTGTGTAATCAGTGAAATCTGTGGCAAAAAAAATAACCGACATACAAAACTCCATCATCGAAAACTTCGAATTATTCGAGGATGATATGGAAAGCATCTTGTTTTACTTGATGGATTTGGGTAAGAAATTACCTGCCATGCCTGAAGAACATAAAACGGAAGAGTTTATTGTTAAAGGCTGTCAGAGTAAGGTATGGTTGTACTCAAGTTTTGTTGATGGTAAAGTGTTTTTTGAAGCAGATAGCAATACCGAAATCACAAAAGGTTTGGTTTCGCTTTTAGTTGAAATATGGAGCGGTCAAACACCCGAAGATATTTTGAACAGCGAATTGTTTTTCATTGAAAAAATTGGCATGAGTAGAATGGTTGGAAGCCAGAGAAGCAATGGATTTACAAGCATGATAAAACAAATTAAAATGTATGCCTTGGCATACAAAACGAAACTGTAGAGACGTATAATTATTCGCCTCATTAAAATTATAAAAAAATGGAAGACACCACAGGTAAACCCCTTCGAACATTTGTAGATGTACAGAACGAAGCCATAAAGGTATTGGAAACGGTTTACGACCCAGAAATACCCGTGAATATCTATGAGCTAGGATTGATTTATGAAGTAAATGTGTCTGTTGATTTAAACATAGAAATTGTGATGTCGCTTACATCGCCTTTTTGCCCTGCGGCACAAAGCATGCCTGCTGAAATAAAAGAAAAATTAAGTGCCATGGAGGGCGTGAAGGGGGTTGAAGTACGCGTAACATTTGAACCACAATGGACCCAAGACTTGATGAGCGAATCAGCTAAGTTGCAATTGGGATTTATGTAAGATATTTGCCGCGGATTTCACTGATTGATGCAAGAAATTAAAAAAGTACAAGTAGTTTGTTTTAAAGAATGATTAACTAAGCAAAGCCTTATTAAATGGAAGCAATCTTTCTCTTACTATTCTTTCCGCCAGTAATGGGTTATTTGGCTACTACAAAAGGCTATCATTTTTGGACATGGTTTTTTATTGGCTTGTTTTTACCCGTTATATCATTGTTTATTTTATTCTTTTTAAAAGAAAAACCCATCGTGATAGACCCAAGTAAATTGGTGGTTCACGAACAGAACTATAAAGTGCTTTGGAAAAAGAAATAGTAAAATAATTTACTCTTTTATAAACTTTTTGGTAATGTCTTTACCATCTACATTCATTCTAACGAAGTAAACACCATTCGACATGCCACTGATATCAAAGCTTGCCAAACTTCCTGCTTTGTTCCATTCAGTGTTTACATCTTTCTCTTTTCCTAAGATATCATATACATGAATAGCTACCCCTTTTACAGATTTAGAGAACTGTACATTCAACTCATTGCTTGTAGGCACTGGAAAAACGCTTATCTCCAATGGAATAAATTTTATTTCTTTTACTAGGCTATTTCCTCCAGTAATGGTAATATAGTTTGTGCGGGTGGTATCATCACTTCCGCCTTGGTAGGTAGCTTGCAATTTAATGCTATATTTTCCAACTGCATTAAACAAAACACGTGGGTTTTGAGAAGTTGCGCTAGTGCCTGCAACATACGAAACAGTGTTTGGTGTAATAGTCCATTGGTAAGCAATTGGGCTGCCAGCACAAGCATCATTTAAATTCACAGTATCTGTTATGGTAGCGTTTACTTTGGATGCAGTGAAATTGGCATTGTTCACAAACAATTCAGGACGATATCTGTCTTTATATCTTACCGTAGTAGTGCCACCTACTCCTATACCACCTGTGGTAATCACCACTTCAAGTATAGGGAATTTTTCACCTTTGGCTAACCATTTGTATTCAGTTCTGTTATTAGGAATGGGTATGCTAAATCCACTAATGCTTACTGAGTCTACTTCTTTTATTACTGATTTTACTCTAATGCAATCAAACTGACCATAAGGGGTTGTTATTTTACCCCATCCATCAACCGTTGTAATTCTATAACCAGACTGGCTGAAACCACCTAATGCAGCCAAACTCAAACTGCCTGAAAACGAACAGCTATCTCTACGACCAACAGTTAAAGGAAATTTATAAATGGTATCTTTTGGGGTAAGTGTTAATCCCAGTGGAAGGCTGTTGAATGACACGCCTCTACCTAATAAAACACTTGCTGTTGCCGTATTTTTATAAAAACCCATTACATTGCTTAAACCTGTTCCTCCGGTGAAAGCGCCTAAACTGAGGTTGTTCTCCTGCACCCCATAAGTGGCTGTGGCAAAATAAATAACGTAAGATGATGTTAGTGGTGAGGCATATTTCTCAACATCTTGGCTTGTAGGAACGAGTCCAGAAAAGTCCCATGTCGTATTTAAACCCGTGGTAGCAAAATTAAAATTTCCTGCAGGAGCTGAGCTGAAACGCAGAGTGTCATTAGCTTTGGGCATATCAGCATTTAAAATAGTGATTTGCGCTTTTAAGCCTATCATTGTTACTGCAAATACAATAATTAGTATAATTCTTTTCATAACATTTAATTTCTAATACAAAGAAGCTAAAATTTTTCTAATAAACAACTATTGAACATTTATTAATCAAAAACTAACCAGAATATGACCATTAGATTGGACTATTACATCTATTTGGTCTTTCATACATAGCATTTATTCGTATCAAACAATTTACTTTTGAAAATCTAAATTGAAGAAGGATGAAAAAAATATTAACAATCTGCTTTTTATTGATTTGCTTTTTCGTAAAAGCCCAAAGCAATAAAAATATACATGCCATTGCTAATTTTAATGATACCAATTTGAGCAAATTTGGTGTGGATGGTGGTGATATTTGGAATGATTGCAGCGCTTGGCATGACCCAAGAAATAACAGAGAATATGCCATTGCAGGTAGCACCGATTCTATTTATTTCTTCGACATTACCGATAATAAAATGGTAAAAAGTGATGTGGAATTTGGATCATGTAATTACGCCACCAATAGAGATTACGAGGTATATCAGCATTATGTATATTGTGTAAGTGATAGGGCCACAGGGGTCGGTCAATTGCAAATATTTGATTTGAATTACTTGCCAGATTCAGTGCATAAAGTATACGAATCAAACAGCTTAAGTTTCTTTTCTCATACCATTTTTATTGATTCTTTAAGTAAACGTATGTATATGTGCAGCAATACCAAAACTGCTGGATTAAGTGCCATGGACGTTATTTCACTTGCAAACCCAATAAATCCAGTATTTTTAGCCGAATTGGATGTGCCTAAAAATGGAAATGGTCAAAAAATATTTACACGGGTTCATGAAATGTATGCTAGACATGATACGGCCTATTTATCTTGTGAATACCCAGGTTTATTCATTTACGATCTTTCCAACTTAAACCAACAAAAAATCCTAAGTGTGATTTCAAACTACCCTCAAAATGGCTATAACCATAGCAGTTGGCTAGATGATTCAGGGAAATACTTGATGTTTACTGACGAAAACCAAGGCCTAAGTATTAAGATGTATGATGTGAGTGATATAACCAATCCAAAATATGTGAGCATATTTAACTCAAGTCCACAAGCTATGCCTCATAATGCATTTTGGAAAGGAAAATATGGAATAGCAGCTTCCTATCAAGATGGTGTGGTATGCTGGAATCTAAGCGATCCATATAATCCTATTAAAATAGGATGGTTTGATACGTATCAGGAGAATCCAAAAGTGTATAATGGATATAGGGGTTGTTGGGGTGTGTATCCTTATTTACCTTCGAATAAAATCATTGCAAGTGATTTGCGCTCTGGTATTTGGGTGCTGAGAATAGATAGCAGCGCCACAGCATTAAATGAAATAGAAAATAGCTATCAAATGAACCTTTTTCCTAATCCGTTTACAAATAAAATCAGCATGAATATGGAGCAAAACATTGAATCTGTAAATATTTCAGACATACAAGGTAAGGTATGGGCACAAAAAAATTTGAAGCTTTGGCTACGTAAGAATACTTTTGAAGTCGATACTGAAAATTGGCCTGCTGGCATTTACTTTGCAGAAGTAATTAGCGACAAAGGACGAACGGTTATAAAAGCAATAAAGATACAAGGTGAGTAAATACAGAATAAAGAAAATATATGTTGTAGTCATTCTGTTCATTTCTGTTTCAATTTCTATGAAGGCTCAGGTTGTTGATAGCAGTTCAGGCATCGATATCATAACACAAGCCCCAACTTCTCCGAAAAAGAAAGTGAAGCCACTATTTTTCCCAACCTCTTATATTACAGAGGGAGAAATAGACCATGATGCAAATTTTCATCCCATTGATACAAGCATGCAAAGGGAAGAAATTAACAACCCTATGTATCGTAAGTGGGGCGTATTTCAGGACTTAGGAAATGTGGCAACTCCCGGACAAAGTCTGGTATTTAATGGCAACAGGCCTATGGATTTCAACCTATGTTTGAATCCTTTTGAAACTTATTTTAAACGACCTGAGGATACCAAATACTATAATACCAAATTGCCTTATTCTGATTTTACTTATACGCAAGGTTATAACGAGCTGCAACAACTTTATGCAAAGCATTCCCAAAACATTTCACCGCGTTGGAATTTTGGGGTTGACTATTATGGTGTGACTTCAAAAGGCTATTATTTGAGTCAATATACCAATACCTATCATACCCAAGTTTTTAATCGCTATCAAAGTAAATCAGGTAAATATGATATGTTGTTAAGCTTGAATTTTAATTATGGTGTGGTAGATGAAAATGGGGGTATTAGAAGTGATTCGGCCTTTGAATACCTTACTGGTGCAAGTAAAACAGCAGAAGTTAGGCTACAAAATAGTGAGACTCGTTTTAAAAGCAATAGTGTTTATTTAAAACAATACTTTCATTTCGGTAAGACAGATCAGATTATAACCAAAGATGATACTACCTATACTTTTCATTCAAGAGGCTATTTTTCTCATACCTTTAAAGCTGAAAATATGAGCTATATTTTCAACTCAGTAGGGGATACAAATCAAAGACTTTTACCTAATTATTTATACGATACCATTTACACAACTCAAAATGGCTTAAAGACTTTTACAAGATTTGACTCCTTGTATTATGGCCAAATCTCAAATCGCTTGGCTTACACACTTTATAATGATACCAGCAAAGCCAAGGAAAAAAGGTATTTAGAGTTAGCAATCAGTCATAAATACATTTCCATTTCTCAGCATGAGAAGCAAAATAGTTTTAATAATGTTTTACTTGAAGGTAAAATTGAAAGACAAAAGTTTGATAATAATTCACTTTCGTTCCAAGCCTATGGTGGTTACTTTGCCGCAGGCTATAATCAAAATGATTTGAAATTATCTGCAGATGCTAGTTTCAGAACAGCCTTGTTTGACCTTTCAGGTGGGGCATATAATCACTTGTTCAGACCAGATTTTACTTCAAACCAATTTAGAAGTTACATATTTATTTGGGATAATGATTTTTTGAAAACCAATATCAGTAATTGGCATGTGGCTATGCATACACGAAAGTTTAAGAATAATTTTCATTTTAGCTTTAATCAATATTTATTGGCCAATTGGGTGTATTACGATAAAAGCATGATGCCAAAACAAAGCTTTGATGTGATATTGATGCAGCAATTGGAGGTTCAAAAGTTATTTAAGGTTTGGCGTTTTTATTTTGACAACCGAATTGTGTACCAAAAAACCAACAATGATATTATCAGACTACCTGAATTGTCAGCCATGTTGAGATATTATTTAGAAATTCCTATGTTTAAGAATAAAGTGATTTTACAGTTAGGGACAGATATTTTTTACAATACCGCTTATTATGGCAATGCTTATAATCCTGCTATAAGAAGTTTCTATATTCAAGATGAAGTGAAGATAGGCAATTACCCTATGATTAATGCCTTTGCATCCATTAAGCTTCGTAAGGCGGTAATTTACTTTGTGTATGAGCACATCAACCAAGATTGGGTGAATAAAGGTTTTTACTATACGGTTAATTCGCCTCTTCCACTAGCAGGCCTGCGCACTGGGGTTAGGTGGAGAATATTTGATTAGCAAATTTAGTAAATAAAATTATGACCAAACCTTCCAACTCTACCAGACTAAATAAATATGTAAGCGATAGTGGTGTATGCTCCAGACGCGAGGCGGATAGATTTATAGAGCAAGGTAAAGTATTTGTTAATGGACGTAAAGCCAAAATTGCCGACCAAGTTTTTTCTGGAGATACAGTTACAGTGAATGGAATTATTATAGAGCCTCAAAAGGCCGAAGATGCCATATTTATTGCACTTAACAAGCCTGTTGGTATTGTTTCTACCACCGAAAATGTAAAAGACAATATTGTCACTTTTGTAAATCATAGCAAACGTATTTTCCCAATAGGTAGGTTAGACAAAGACTCTCAAGGATTGATTTTTTTGACCAGCGATGGGGATATCGTAAACAAAATTCTAAGAGCTGGCAATAAGCATGAGAAAGAATATTTAGTAACCGTTAATAAACCGATAACAGATGGGTTTGTTTCAGCTATGGCTAATGGCCTGCCTATGATGGGTGTAAACACCCGAAAATGCGAAGTTTTCAAAGAGTCAACTTTTGTTTTTCGTATTATCTTAATTCAAGGTTTAAACAGGCAAATACGCAGAATGTGCGAGCATTTTGGTTATGAAGTAGTAAAACTTGAGCGCATTCGCATTATGAATGTAAACTTAAAAAAACTACCACTAGGAGATTGGAGAGACTTAACACCAAGAGAACTTGAAGGCATTTTTAGCATGATAGAACACTCAGTAGGAACTGAAGATGCAGATAAAAAGACTAAGAAGAATTCGGATAATAAAGGCTCTAAGCCGATTGAAAAAGGTGGCCATACAAAGTCAAATCAAAAGCCAAAATCAGATAAGAAAATCCCTGCAAAAGACGAAAGACGAAACCCTGATTTAAGAAACAAAAGACATATAAATAAACCAACAGGAAGAAGGAAGGGGAGGTAGTTTAATTATTAATTTGAGAAACTATAAAATCAATTATGATTATGTCTATTCTGCTTTCGATTTGCTCTCAGCTTCAGCTTGCGCTTGGAGCTCTTTGTTGCGCTTTTCATCAATAATCACATACACATCCTCATCGTCACGCTTCATTAGGTATTTTTCGCGGGCAAATTTTTCTAGGTTTTTATTATTTGAAAAGAGCTCATTTGATTCTTTGCTAGCCTTGGCTATTTGCTCTTTTAAGAAGGTATTTTCCTTTGTAGCTTTGTTAAGCTGTTCGCGGTATTTATATTGGTTGATAATGCTGTTTCGATCGTTAAAAATCAAAAGTAAAACCAAGAGCAAATTGGCAATGATATACTTATTCAATATGATTTTTTTGAAACGCATTGGAGAAAGTTATCGGTTATTTAGTTAACAGTTCACAGTTTGTATTAAACTGTGAACCGAAAAACTTTTATACTAAACTATTTAATAAATTTAAAATCTGTTCCTGGAAAATAAGCATTGCTACCCAATTCTTCCTCAATACGAAGTAATTGGTTGTATTTAGCTATCCTGTCCGTTCTGCTAGCTGAACCCGTTTTGATTTGGCCGCTGTTTAAAGCAACTGCTAAGTCAGCAATGGTGGTATCTTCTGTTTCACCACTTCTATGACTCATAATGTTGGTGTATGAGTTACGAGTAGCCAAGTTAACTGCATCAATGGTTTCGGTTAAGCTACCAATTTGATTAACTTTCACCAATATTGAGTTAGCAATACCTTTCTCAATACCTTTAGCCAAACGTTTGCTGTTGGTCACAAACAAGTCATCACCTACCAATTGTACTTTATCTCCAATGGCTTTGGTCAATTCAGCCCAACCTTTCCAATCATCTTCAGCCAATCCATCTTCAATTGATAAGATTGGATATTTCTCTGTCCATTCTTTCCAATAGCTAACCATTTCGCTTGAGCTCATCTGTCTGTTATCAGATTTTTTGAAAGTGTACATACCTGTTTTTTCATCATAAAACTCGGTAGTAGCAGCATCCATGGCAATGTAAATATCTTTTCCTGGTTTGTAGCCTGCTTCTTCAATTGATTTCAAAACGATTTCAATAGCCTCTTCATTAGATTTAATATTAGGTGCAAATCCACCTTCATCACCCACATTAGTGCTGTAACCTTTTTTCTTTAGCACAGTTTTTAAGGTATGAAATATCTCAGCTCCCATTTGCAATGCTTGTCTGAAACTATGCGCTTTTACAGGCATAATCATAAACTCTTGAAAATCGATAGAATTATCAGCATGTGAACCACCGTTAAGGATGTTCATTAAAGGAATAGGCAAGGTATTCGCATTAACACCACCTACATAGCGATACAAAGGCATATTGCACTCGATAGCTGCAGCTTTGGCACAAGCCATAGATACTGCTAAAATAGCATTAGCACCTAGTTTCGATTTATTTTCGGTGCCATCTAATTTTAACATTTTAAGGTCAATGGCATTTTGTTCGAAAACGTCCATGCCCATTAATTCATCACTTATTTTTTTGTTTACATTCTCCACTGCATGAAGAACGCCTTTACCTAAATAATTTTTCTTGTCACCATCTCTTAGTTCAACCGCTTCGTGAGCACCTGTGGATGCACCTGAAGGAACGGCAGCACGGCCCATTGCTCCATCTTCTGTTATTACTTCTGCTTCAACAGTAGGGTTTCCTCTGCTGTCTAAAATTTGCCTTGCGTGGATGTTAATTATTGCGCTCATGTTTTTATTGATTGAAATATTTTAGAATTGAAAGATTACAAGATTGAAAAATTATTTTAAAATTCCTAATTGATAATTCAAAATCATTTTAATAGTTCATCGATTTTATAAAGTCATCAAAAAGATACCTACTATCATGAGGGCCAGGTGCTGCTTCAGGGTGGTATTGAACTGAAAATGCTTTTTTATCCTTTACTCTTATGCCTTCTACCGTATTATCATTTAAGTTGATATGCGTTAATTCTACTTTATCGTTTTTATCAACATCCTCATTGCTCACCGCAAAACCATGATTTTGTGAGGTTATTTCACATTGTCCTGTGATAATATTTTTAACTGGGTGATTTAAACCTCTGTGGCCATTATGCATTTTGAAGGTTTTTAATCCTTGTGATTCCGACAGAATTTGATGACCTAAACAAATACCAAAAAGTGGTACACCAGCCTCAACAATTTGTTGAACGGTTTTAACGGCATAAGGCATTGCACTTGGATCTCCGGGGCCATTGCTAATCATAAACCCGTCTGGTTTGAATTTCATCATTTCCTCAAAAGAAGTATTTGAATTAAATACAGAAAGGTAGCAATCTCTGTCGGCTAGGTTTCTTAGGATATTTTTCTTTACGCCTAAATCAAGCACTGCCACTCGTTTTGATGCAGCATCATTGCCTACAAAATAAGTTTCTTTGGTAGATACTTTTGACGAAAGTTCTAAGCCTTGCATGCTTGGTATAGCGGCTAATTCAGCCTTTAACTCTTCAATTGTTTTATCATCTGAAGAAATAACAGCATTCATGGCTCCTTGGCTACGTATATGCCTTACAAGCGCTCTTGTATCTATGTCGGCTATACCAATAAGATTGTTAAGTACGAAATATTCTTGAATGGTTTGTGTGGATTGTTTACGAGAATATGGCACATTAAAACTCTTACAAACTAGGCCTGCAATTTTGATACCATCAGATTCAACTTCTTCATCGTGAATTCCATAATTTCCAATATGGACATTGGTTTCAACTAAAATTTGTCCGAAGTAAGATGGATCGGTAAAGACTTCTTGATAGCCAGTCATGCCGGTGTTAAAGCATATCTCGCCAAAATTTGTTCCAGTTTTTCCAATGGATGTTCCTTTAAAAATTGTACCATCTGCAAGCAGCAGCATAGCAGGAAATTTAGTGATGGTTCTACTCAAAGTGTTTTATGTTTTCGCAAATGTAAATTATCACCAAAAGTTAATCAAATGAAGTTTTGCACCATTAGAAATCATCAATAGTTAAAATAATTTACATTTCATTCGTTTTGAGCCCATTGGTGAGAATCTCATGGCTAATCCAAGAGAAGTAAAACTGTAAGAGTCATAAGTTTTGATACTTGGATTTGAATTTCCGTCTGATGCTAAGTTTCCTGTTGAAGTAACTTGGATGGTATTCTCAAAGCTTAATATAAATTGGGGACTGAGTTTATAGAAAACTCCAAAACCAAGTTGAATATAATAAGCCATAGCTTTATCATATATGTGATTAGGCGTTGGCACTCTATTCAAACCAACAGAGTTCATCATATACTTATCAATTGTGTTGGTTGAATTAGGAATAAATCTGTAGAATGCTGATGAAAATTGAATAGCACCTATACCAATAATTCCGTTATACGAAAATCTCTCGTTAAGTAAATTAAGGTTTTCGTTGAAGCTATAATTAGAGGTCAAGCCAAACTCTGTAACATCAGACTCGAAAATAGATTTATCACCCCAACTTTTTCCAGCTTCCTTGATACCATTTATTTTTTGAGAACCATAATTGGCCCCAATTTCCCAAAAATTATTAAAAGATTTGTAAAGCCCTAATCTATATCCGCTTGTATATTCAGTTCCATATTCATCTTGACTTCTAGGAGTAGTAAATTCTCTAGCGTGTCCCCAATACATGGGCAACCCATAGGATCCATAAACCTTCCATTTGGCCAATTTACTTATATGTTGACCGGTAACGGCTGTATGAATCAACATGATTGTTAGTACATACATAAATTTTTTAATGCTTTTAGGAATTAAAAATGTAATCATATTTATTATTTCTTTTTCTTTTTAGTGTTAATTGAATTTAAAAAATGGCTCCAGGCACCTACATCAAATATTTTTAAAGGTTGTGCTTGACCGCTATAATAATATTTATCATATTGTTGTTGCATATACCACCTATTCGTTTCCTGTCCGTCAGGAGCAAGAGATGCCATTTGGTCTTCCATTGGCTTTTTCCTTAAGTTCCTGTATGCCAAGCTAAGTTCATCATCCGGAATTTTTGTTTTAACGAAATAGTAATCAAATTGTTCTTTAGATGGGTAGGAACGAATCACTGTTTCAGGTAGATAGAATGTATCATCACTCAAAGGAATTATGGTATTTAACTTATTGCCTTCAAATTCTTTGGGAATATTATATTCAAAAGGTCTCAGACCTATAGCAGTAAACAAAACCCTATCAGTCTTTTTAACAACTAATGAAAAATAACCTCCCATATCTGAATAAGTACCTTTGTTCCCTCCATTTATGCGTATACTAACATAAGGCAAAACTTTTGTACTATCATAACTAACTGCAAAACCTGAGAGTTGCACCAGGTCATCATCATTTTGTTGAGCAAATGACGCCAATGAGCCCATAAGGCAGAAAATCAAAATTAAATATATTCTAGTTTTCAATTAGTTTAAATAATAAACCCAGCTATCATAAAAAACAAAACAATAATAGGGTAGGGTATTTTGGTTGACAATAATAAGAATAAAGTCAATAATACAGCTATCATATTTTCTTCATTTATTTCTAATGGCCTAAATAATATATAAGCTGAGGCAACAACTAAGCCTGCTGAAGCTACGTTTATACCTTCGATAGCATTTTTTATAGGTGGATAGCTTTTCATTTGGTTCCAAATAGGATAAACAAAAAATATGAGCAAAGCCCCTGGTAAAAATATACCTACAGTGCCAATAAATCCACCCAAAAATTGCCCTCCGATGCCCCAATCTTTAAGAACCATGGCGCCTGTAAAACTTGAAATACTAAAAACTGGGCCCGGTAGTGCTTGTAAAAAACCTACACCTGCAATAAATTCATTAGGGTTAATATAATGTTTAAATTCAACGAATTGGTTATACATCATTGGTATTAATACATGACCTCCACCAAACACAATTGAACCATAGCGATAACTGTTTTCAAATAAAAGAAATGCCTTGTTTTGGGTCAAACCACCCAATAATGCTGCAAATAGAAAAACACCTAAAAATAAAAGGAAGTTCTCCCAATTAATATGTTTAATAGGTTTAGGTTTTTCAATTCGTCCTCTTGTATTTACATAACTAGTAATTGAACCTCCTAATAACAACAAAAAGGGAAAGTAGTAGGGTGTTTGCAGGTAAATTCCTGCAATGGCAGCAACGCAAACTAAAATCCAATGATAGTTTTTTGTTACAAAAAGTTCAGTAATTTTAAATGCCGCGAACACAATAAAGCCAATAGCCATGGGCTGTATAAACTTTAAAAAATCTAGTTTAGGATTGTTAATATTGAAAAAACTAAGAACTAAAGCAAATAATAGCATAAGCATTGAGGCGGGCAATACCCAAATGCCTAATGTGAAAAATGCCAAACTTGGCCCACCTATTTTAAATCCTATGGCAGTAATGGTTTGTGTTGATGTAGGTCCGGGTAACATACTGCATAATGAGTTAAGCTCTTTAAGCTCATCTTCTGTTAAGTATTTTTTCTTTTTTACCATCAATTTGTGCATTTGAGTGAAATGCACTTGAGGGCCACCAAAAGCAGTAAAGGCCAATTTTAGAACATCCAGCAAAAACACAATGTTTCTGAAATGGGTTATTTTGGATGTTTTTTGAGCCATGTAAGTTATTGATTAATTAACACTTAAAAACAAAAAGGCGATATGGTTTCCTTCCGATTTTATCAGGCAAGGTGTTTTTCTGCATGATAACTTGAACGAACCAAAGCACCACTTTCTACATATTTAAGTCCTTTTTGTAAACCCATTTGTTTGAAATGTTCAAATTTTTCTGGTGTTACAAACTCCTCAACCGCCAAATGCATTTTTGTTGGTTGTAAATATTGGCCAAGGGTTAGCACATCACAACCATGATTGACAAGGTCATCCATAATTTGATAAACCTCTTCATCTGTTTCTCCCAGTCCTAACATCACACCTGATTTGGTCCTTAATCCTCGCTCTTTGGTTTTTAATATTTGTTCCAAGCTTCTTTCGTACTTTGCCTGCGGCCTCACTCTGCGATATAACCTTTTCACGGTTTCCATGTTATGGCTAACTACTTCAGGTTTTTCATCAATTACCCTATATAACAAATCCCATTTTGATAGAAAATCTGGAATAAGTGTTTCCATAGTCGTTGATGGATTTAATTCCTTTACCAATCTAATGGTATCAGCCCAAACATTTGCACCTTTATCGGGTAATTCATCTCTATTTACAGAGGTAAGAACAGCATGCTTAACATTCATCAAGCGAATGGCTTCTGCTACTCTCATTGGTTCTTCCAAATCATAATTATGTGCACGACCCGTAGCCACAGCACAAAAAGAGCAGCTTCTTGTACAGATATTACCTAGTATCATAAAGGTAGCTGTACCCGCGCCCCAACATTCACCCATATTTGGACAATTTCCGCTTTCACAAATGGTGTGAAGTTTATACTGGTCAACAATGTTTCTAACATTTCGATAATTCTCTCCAGTTGGCAGTTTTACTTTTAACCAACTTGGTTTTTTTACTCTTTCTTCAGTTAAGACTGGTAATTCAATCATTTAGATACTATTTAATTTTATTATATTATTAATTTTTCCATCCCCAATTGAAAGCTAAGTAAAAGCCTGCAAAATATTTATCCGCTGTATAACCAGATAAAATGGGAACACCTTCTCCAAAACCATCAGCAACAAGGCCCACTTCAATGGTTTTATATTCATCTGGATATTGACCCCATTCTACCGCCATAGCCAATCGTCCATAAGCTCCTAGCTTAATACTCGTTTCTCCAAGGCCTTGGACAAAGCTGGAGCTACCATAAATATTGTATATATTGGTGCTATCAGTTACAAATTTGGATGTTATTACATTCGCATTTCTATATTTATCCAATTGGATAACATCTAGGTAATAGGGTTTTAAAAATGCCACATTTATACCCCCAGCATAAATAAAATTCAATCCCAAAGCGTTTTTATAGCTGCGTTCTGTAATGTTGCTAATATTTTCATAGCCAATACGCCAGAAAAAAACATTATTTAACTTTCCAAATTTATACTGGCTCGGGTTGTTATTGTAGCCATCACGTTTTACTTCTTTAGGGTGTTGTATGATGGCAAGCTCTGTTTCAATAATATTGTTTTTTAATCCAGTTTTATGCCAGCCATATCTAAAATTTACTCCCCCTAATCCATGTGTATTGGCATTTACCCCAAACTGATAATCGTTCATATAGAGCATTTGAGCCTCAGTAATTGGCGCATTTTGTGCAAAGCCCTTTATGCAAGAAAATATGATTATTAATTGTAAGGTGATTGTTTTTTGTAACACTTTATTACTTTCGTTTCTCATTCAAAAATAAAATAAAAAATGAATACCGCAGAAGTAATTTATAAAGGTCAGTTAAGATCAGAATGCACTCACTTACAATCAGGCACAAAAATAGTGACTGATGCTCCTACAGATAATTTTGGAAAGGGCGAAGCTTTTTCTCCCACTGACTTGGTTGCCATAGCATTAGCTAGTTGTATGATTACCACAGTGGGTGTTATTACCCGTCTAGAAAATATAATTTTAGATGGAAGTAAACTTACAGTTAAGAAAATAATGGAAAGTAATCCTAGACGAATTGCTGCCATTCATATTGATATTGAAATCAACAATTCTAATTTAACTGAGGAGCAAAAAAAACGCATTGAGGAAATAGCGCAAAATTGCCCAGTTGCAAAAAGCTTACACCCCGATTTAATTCAGAAAGTAAATTTTACGTACAATTAAAATTTTGGGCAAGAACCCTTGCAAGCTTCCATAGCTATTAGCACGCACAAAGCAAATAATATTAATCCTATCTTTTTCATTTTATTTTGTTGTTTTTATCAATTTACTAATCAAAAATAATGCCTCTACAAAAGTATGACATTAAAACCGAATTACTCGAAGAGTTTGATTTGAATTCTTTTATTTCACAATACAAAAACGTTTCGGCTAATGATTTTATTTTAAAGAATAAAACTAAATTTTCGATAGATAATTCTTTATTAGCCGAGCAACTAAAATTATACAATAAACTCGAACGCAAAATTCCAACATTTCATGCAGCTGATTGTTGGCTCACGAGCAAAAGTTTTGAACAGGCATCTGGTGAAAAGTCAGCTTTGTATAAAGCCTCACTCTTTTCGGGCAAAAAAATGCTTGATATCTGTGGGGGATTGGGTGTGGATGATTGGGCATTTTCAACCCGATTTGATTCAGTAATATCATTAGATATAGATGCCAATATTAATGTATTGGTTAATCATAATTTCAAACGTTTAAAACTTGCTAATGCAAGCAGAGTGACTGCTGACGCCTATTTATATTTACAAAATATCAAAGAAAAATTCGATTTAATTTACATTGATTCCGATAGAAGGGTGAACAATAAGAAGGGTTTTAGATTGGATGATATTGAACCCTCCTACTATAAAATTGAGGGTAGGTTGAGAGAATTAACCAATAGTGTTTTGCTTAAACTTTCTCCCTTAATTGATTTAAGTTATTGCGTAAATCATCTAAAAAATCTCAAAAGCATACATGTAGTAGCCCAAGAAGGAGAAGTGAAAGAAATATTATGTGAGATTGATTACTTAACACCCATCATTCACAAGGAAGTAAATATAGTTGCGGTAGATATTGAAGAACATACTACAAATCAATTTTCAAGTACTTTTTCGAAACAACATAATTGTATTTTAGTAAATTCTTTCCCTTATAAATACTTCTACCAAGCATCTTCGGCCATAGTGAAAGCCGGTATTTGCAATGATTATGGTATGCGTCTTGATTTAATGTCGCTTTCCATGCATTCACCTTATTTTGTAGGCGACAGCGAATTAAATAAAAAACAAATAACATAACCAAAGCTAATGTAAGTAGGAGTCAATTCCCAATATCTCCTGAAGAAATAAAAAAGCAATTTCAAATAAAGGATGGGGGTAGTGAATATTTATTTTTTACTACGCTAAGCAATAGGGAAAAATTGGTTTTACATTGCAGGAAAAACAAATAGGATCTGTAAAAATAATTATTAACCCTTTCGCTTCCTGTTATCTGGTATATGCATAAGTATTTTGCCCATCTCATTCACCAAACTATCAAACAAAATTTTTTGTTGTGGCTCGCACATCAACCTGATTTTTTGGAAGTGTTTATAGGTGGCTAAGTCTTTTTTGAATTTTGCATTAGAGATTGATTTAATGACTGAATCAATTTTTAATGAGTCTGCTTCTACCGATTTTAACATATCAAAATATGCCTTGTGATAGGCCTTTTCGCCTGTTTCAATTTCATTTATCTGGCCATGATGCTCTTTTTTTAAACTTTCAAATTGCGATTTCTGCTCTTCATTTAATTTTAGCCCTTCTATAATAAGTTTATCTGGTTTACGAGGCCCACGTCCTCCAATATATCTTTTACTAAATAAAAAGCCGAGGGTCCCCAAATTCAATAAGACAAGGAAGACAATGGCTAATATTAAAAGGGTTTCGCGTTTCATAATTAAGGAATTTGTATCTCAGGATTGGTATAAAGTTGGTATGCATGTAACAAAATTTCATTTTTGTTTGGTTTATTAGGATTGTTTTGGACAAGAAAAAAAATATTGATACCTAGCAAGAAAATGATGGAAGCTGCAACAGCCCATACCTTTGACTTTGAAACCATTTTTATATGAATAGGTTCTTGCAAAAGTCGATTTTCAAGCTTTGCCCAAAGTACAACATTAGGTTCCGCTTGCTGCAATCCATTTATGCTTTGCATAACTTCATCTTTCCAATAGTCTTTGTTGTTTATCATATTTAATATTATATATGACGATACTCTTGTTTTTTTCTTGCGCTTATTCTTCTTTATACCATTTACCCAATTGTTTTCTAAGGTTTTGTTTGGCTCTAAATAAAAGCGATTCCACGGAAGGAATAGTGTTCTGCATTACCTCGCTTATCTCAGCGTAACTTAAACCTTCAAGCTGTGATAGTATAAAAGCATTTTTTTGATTTTGAGGCAAGTTATGAATGGCTTTAAACAAAATAGCTGCCTTTTCTTTATTTTCTATTTTCACCCCAGGGTGAAAAAAATCTGCCTTGTCATGAATCAACTCTCCCGATTGGGTATCGAATAATTGGCTAATAAAAGCAAAACGTTTCTTGCGATTTTTGAATTTAATAAAATCCAAACATTTGTTGATGGCAATACGATACATCCAAGTACTTAAGCTCGAATCTCCTTTGAAATTTTCAGATGAACGATATACTTCAAGAAACACATCTTGGGTAATTTCTTCAGCATCTTCTGCGTTTTGAACATAGCTTAACACTGTGTTATAAACACGTTTATTGTAATGATTGTAGATATGTTCTAATTCATTAGGAGACATGATGATGACAACAATACGAAATTGAAATCTAGAGTATTGTCATAATGCTGTCAATTGAAGTAAATTATGGCAATTAAGCTATTTCAACCACTGCATCATCCTGTTCAATCAATGCGCCATCTTTGAGGTATACAGATTTAACCAAGCCTGCTTTTGGAGCCAAAATGGTACTTTCCATTTTCATAGCTTCAATAGCAAATAGCTGGGCATTCTTTTCGATTTTATCTCCAACTTTTACCAATACTTTTGATAGCCTTCCTTGCAATGGAGAACCCACATCATCTGCATTACTTACTTTTTTATTAGCAGCTTTGGTTCCAGTGAATTTTTTGTCCTTTACTTCTATAGCTCGAGTCTGTCCATTAAGTCTGAATAGTGCAGTTACTTTACCATCTCCATCATTTATTGTATTTATCATTCGTACTAAAATATTCTTCCCTCTGCTTAACTCAATCAATACTTCTTCATTGTTTTTTAAACCATAAAAGAAAGTGTCAGTAGGCAGATGCCAAAGGTCGCCAAACTTACTTTTCATATCAGCATAGCCCTCAAATACTTTTGGATAGAATTTATATGACAAGAAATCTAAGAAAGTATAATCATAGCCGAATTGCGTTTGAAAGGCTTCAAATTCTTTTTCAAAATCAACGGGTGCAAGGTGGGCATTAGGTCTGTCAGTATATGCTTTCTGTGATTTTAAAATGACTTTAGAAAGAGCAGGAGGGAAGCCTCCAGGGTTTTGTCCAAGGTCACCTCTAAATAGCTCCATTACTGAATCAGGGAAACTAATGCTATCACCTTTTTCATAAATGTCATTCTCGGTATAGCCATTTGATGTCATAAACAAAGCCATATCACCCACCACTTTGCTTGAAGGGGTTACCTTTACAATGTCTCCAAACATTTTGTTTACCACTTCATAATTTTCTTTGATGGTCTCAAACTTATCTTCTAAGCCTAAGCTGCGCGCTTGAGGTCGAAGATTTGAATATTGTCCTCCTGGAATTTCATGGCCGTATACTTCGGCTGTTCCTGCTTTTAAATCGCTTTCAAAAGGATAATAATATTCGCGTATACATTCCCAATAGTTACTGAATTTGTTTAATGATTTTAAGTTAATTTTTTGTTCACGTTCATGGCCCTCCATCATGGCAACAATTGAATTGAAATTTGGTTGAGAGGTTAGTCCGCTCATGCTAGCCAGCGCGACATCAATCACATCCACTCCTGCTTCAATAGCTTTTAAGTATGTGGCAGGTTGAATACTTGTTGTATCGTGAGTATGCAAATGAATAGGGATGCTAATTGATTTTTTTAGTTCAGTTATGAGCACCTCAGCTTGGTAAGGTTTTAGTAAACCCGCCATATCTTTAATACCTAAAATATGAGCACCTGCATCTTCCAATTGTTTTGCTAAATCGAGATAATAATTCAGGTTGAATTTTTGGTTTTTCTCAGGGTTGAGAAAGTCGCCTGTATAGGCAATACAAGCTTCTGCTAAACCTTCAGTCCTTTCATTCACCGCATTGATGCTTACTCGCATACCTTCTATCCAATTGAGTGAATCGAAAATCCTAAAAATATCAATTCCGTTCTTACCACTTTCTTCAATAAATCGTTCAACTAAATTATCAGGATATGCTTTATAACCCACCGCATTTGATCCTCTAATTAACATTTGAAATAAGGTATTTGGAATAGCTGCTCTTAAGAGTTGTAATCTTTGCCATGGGTCTTCATGCAAGAAGCGCAGGGCAACATCAAAGGTGGCACCACCCCACATTTCGATACTAAATAATTCAGGATGATTTTTGGCAAAACTTTCTGCAACACGAAGCATGTCTGCTGTTCTAACTCTTGTAGCTAACAAACTTTGATGTGCATCACGCATGGTGCAATCAGTATATTGAATGGATTTTTCGTTCTTAAGCCATTGTGTAAAACCTTCTCTACCTAAATCTTTCAATCTATCTTTAGAGCCTTTGGGGTATTCAGCATAAGGGTTGAAATCTGGCACAATTGCATTTCTAAATTTCACATTTGGATTGACTGATTTCACATCTTCATTTCCGTTTACAGTAATTTCGGCTATATACTGTAATGCCTTAGTTCCTCTGTCCATTGCCTTTGAAAACTTAAACAATTCTGGATGTGAATCAATGAATTTTACGGTGGTTTTTCCATCTAAAAATTCTTTATGACGAAGCACATTTTCTAAGAAAATGATATTGGTTTTCACACCTCTAATTCTGAATTCTCTCAGCACACGCACCAATCTATTACTAGCCTCTGAAAGGGTTTTACCACTAGCAGTCACTTTAACTAGAAGTGAATCAAAGAATGGAGAGATTTTCACATTAGGATAAGCACTTCCCTCATCTAACCTGATACCCGGGCCACCTGCATTGCGATAGGCAATGATGGTTCCA
Organism: Bacteroidota bacterium; assembly: GCA_010027395.1. Classification (GTDB taxonomy): domain Bacteria; phylum Bacteroidota; class Bacteroidia; order UKL13-3; family UKL13-3; genus RGVD01. Next base: position 1,054 of record RGVD01000010.1, on the reverse strand, counting down.
TGATCGGGTTTAAAATTATTAGCAGGGTCTTCAGTAGTAATCCTCACCTGCACGGCATAACCTTCACAACTAATTTGACTTTGAGAAAGTATATTGATTTCAGGAGAATCCAATCGATGACCTTGAGCAATGAGTATTTGTGTTTTTACGATATCAATACCTGTAACTTCTTCGGTAACGGTATGCTCTACTTGTATGCGAGGATTTACTTCAATGAAATATACATTTTCATCAGGGTCGACCAAAAATTCAACCGTACCTACATTGTTATAGTTTACTTTCTTACAAATTTTCAGGGCATAATCATAGAGAGCATTTTTAGTTTCTGCTTTTAAGTTTGGCGCAGGGGCCATTTCAATCACCTTCTGAAACCTCCGTTGCACTGAACAATCACGTTCAAATAAATGCACCAAATTGCTATGTCTATCACCTACAATTTGCACTTCGATATGACGAGGTGTTTCAATAAATTTTTCTAAGAATACTGTATCATCTCCAAAAGCCACGCGGGCTTCATTTCTAGCTTCGTTAAACAATGCTTCTAATGATTCTTCATTTCTTACTACACGCATGCCTCGTCCGCCACCACCAGCTGCGGCTTTAATCATCACAGGGTATTTGATGCGCGCAGCTTCGCTGCGCGCATCTTCAATTGTTTTTAAATCAATCTGACTATCTTCGATGATAGGAACTTTCGATTCGACAGCTACTTTTTTTGCCAATACCTTATCCCCAAGGCTTTTCATTACTTCTGGGTCGGGACCAATAAATATGATTCCTTCCTCGCGACATCGTGCAGCAAAATTTGCATTTTCGCTTAAAAATCCATAACCGGGGTGAATGGCATCCACTTTTTCACTTTTAGCCACATGGATAATTTCTTCAATATCCAAATAGGGTTTTAAAGGATCCGTTTCTTTTCCTATTTGGTAACTCTCATCAGCCTTGTAACGATGAAGGCTATAACGGTCTTCATAAGTATAAACCGCTACAGTTTTAATATTAAGTTCGGTGGCAGCTCGAAAAACGCGTATAGCAATTTCGCCACGGTTGG
>RGVD01000090.1 GCA_010027395.1 Bacteroidota bacterium | reverse complement strand
TGGTGGTACAGAACCATTGCAAACACTGTGCTATAAGCACTTTTAGGCACAACTTCTTTTTAACATTTTATTGTTAATTTTCAACCGCACAACGGGTTATATAATTATAATAATACGACCAGTTTTCTTGCAGGCGGTAACGCCTGCAAGGGCATCGGTAACATCCACCTGCCCCCATTTCCCAATACATCGCGAGGAGAATTGCCCTCGGAATTTGCCATTAAGGTCATTAATAAGACAAAATTTACATACACCTTTTAGAAAAACAAAAACCCCAATTCAACGAATGAATTGGGGTAATTTGCGTTTAACTTAACTATGAAAAAAACTAACCTCTTTTCTCTTTAATACGAGCTGCTTTACCAGTAAGTTCGCGTAGGTAAAATAAGCGCGCTCTACGCACTTTACCACGGCTCATCACTTCAATTTTATCGATATTAGCGCTGTATAGCGGAAAAATACGTTCAACACCTACACCATTACTTACTTTACGTACAGTAAAAGTGGCGCTGATTCCTGAATTTCTACGCTGCAAACAAACACCTTGGTATTGCTGAATACGCTCTTTTGCACCCTCGCGGATTTTGTAATATACGTTTATTGTATCGCCTGATTTAAACTCAGGAAATGTTTTATTAGCTGTAAATTCTTGTTCTACTAATTTAATTGCGTCCATAATACGTTGTTATTTTTCTTAAAAACGGGAGTGCGAAAGTATAGCTTATTTTCTAAAATACAAACACCTAATAAAAAAATGTTTAAAAAGCATTTCCGCCCCCTTAATCCTACAAATGTATACACTCACCATAAGCTTGCGCAGCCGCTTCCATTATGGCTTCGCTCATGGTTGGATGAGGGTGAACAGATTTAATTATTTCCATGCCTGTGGTTTCTAATTTACGAGCTACCACTACCTCGGCAATCATTTCGGTTACATTGGCACCCACCATATGTGCTCCCAAAAACTCACCATATTTGGCATCAAAAATCAATTTGATAAATCCTTCTTTGGCTCCTGCTGCACTGGCTTTTCCGCTAGCACTAAAAGGGAATTTACCCACTTTCAATTCGTAACCCGCCTCTTTAGCTGCTTTTTCAGTGTATCCAACCGAAGCAACCTCAGGACTGCAATAGGTACAACCTGGTATATTATTGTAATTCAATGGCTCAGGGTGGTGACCTGCCATTTTCTCAACGCAGATAATAGCTTCAGCACTGGCAACATGCGCAAGGGCCTGACCTTTAACGATATCACCAATAGCATACACGCCTTTTACATTGGTTTGGTAATAATCATCCACCAACACTTTGCCTTTTTCGGTTTTCACACCCAATGTTTCAAGACCTAAGCCTTCCAAATTGGTTTGAATACCTACTGCAGAAAGAACCACATCACATTCCATTTCTTTGATGCCTTCAGCTGTTTTAATTTTCACTTTGCAACCCACTCCACTTGTATCCACCGACTCCACCGAAGCAGAAGTCATGATGTCGATACCAGATTTTTTGAAAGATTTAGCCACTTCTTTTGACGAATCCTCATCTTCAACAGGAAGGATATTTGGCAAAAACTCCACGATGGTAACTTTGGTACCCATGCTGTTATAAAAATAAGCAAACTCGCAACCAATGGCTCCGCTACCCATAACAATCATGCTTTTAGGCTGGCTTGGCATTACCATGGCTTCGCGGTATCCAAGTATTTTTTTACCGTCTAATTTTATATTTGGCAACTCGCGGCTTCTTGCACCTGTAGATAAAATAATATGTTTGGCTTCATGGATGGCCTTAGCACCTGCTGCATCGGTAACTTCAACTTTACCTGCAGAAAGCAATTTTCCAAAACCCGAAATCACATCAATTTTATTTTTTTTCATCAAGAAGGCAATGCCTTTGCTCATACCATCTGCCACAGCGCGGCTGCGTTTTACCACTGCACCAAAATCGTGTGAAGCTCCGCTTACGCTAATTCCGTAGTCAGATGCATGTTTTATATAATCAAAAACTTGGGCTGATTTCAATAAAGCTTTGGTTGGAATACAACCCCAGTTTAGGCAAACACCGCCTAATTCAGATTTTTCAACTATAGCAGTTTTTAATCCTAACTGACTTGCTCTGATGGCAGCTACGTAGCCGCCCGGGCCGCTACCTATTACTATTAAATCGTAATTCATAATTTTCGTTTTGGGTTCGCAAAATACATAAATTTATGTATTAGCTATACGCGAAATTATTTTCGCATTTGTATGCTAAACCTTTATATTTGAGTAAAGTTTAAAACCATGAAAAAGTTCATTTTCGTTTTCGTACCCTTTATTGCAAATGCTACTCCCGGTGTGGCAGCCAATTCGGAATTATTGTATTTTGAACTCATCATCCTTTCGGCCATTGGGTTTTGGCTTGTAGGTGAACATTTAATAAAATGGGCAATAGCCAAAATCAAACAGAAATTTCATCACAGCAAAAGCATAGAGGAATAAGCGCTTACCTCGATATTTCTATTTTAACCTTTTTGTTTTTCAGTTTCTCTTTGCTGATATGGTATAAAACATCCTCCACCTTATTGCGTTTAACCGCTGCGTAGGCCGTAAAATCAAGCACTTCTATCAAACCCAACTCCTCTTTTTGCAGTTTGCCTTTTTGCAACAAAAATCCTACTATATCTACTTTGTTCACTTTGTCTTTCTTACCTGCTGATAGGTATATGGTCACATATTCGCTAGCAGGGGGCATCATGGGTGTAGCAGGTAATTTATCAAACTCAGGTTTGGTTTTAATAAAGGCTGGCAATTGCTCTTCTTCTGCCAACACCAGCCAAGCATTGCCTTCTGCCTTCATCCTAGCCGTGCGTCCATTTCTATGGATATAGGCATCCTCGGTCAAAGGCAATTGATAGTGTATGACATTCTCTATCTCAGGAATATCAAGTCCACGCGAGGCCAAATCTGTTGTGAGCAGTATGCGGTGACTGCCATTTCTAAATTTAATCAAAGCCCTTTCGCGGTCTTCTTGCTCCATGCCACCATGAAAAATATCGTGAACAATGCCATTCTTTTTAAGCAGCTCACCTATCCTATCCACTGCCTCTCTGTGGTTGCAAAACACCAAACTGGTGCTGCCGCCCAACATGCATATCAAACCAAAAAGCGCATCCAGTTTATCATTCTCAAAAGCCCTAACAGCCTTGAGTGTTAACTGGGGTTTGTTTTCTTTGGTAGTTAAATAGTTTATTTCAAAGGCATCCTCCACACCTGTAAATGCAGGTATCTCGCCCATATCAGTGGCGGAGGTAAGTATGCGTCTGTTTATATTCGACAATTGATAAATGATGAATGACATATCTTTTTCAAAGCCAAACTCCAATGATTTATCAAACTCATCCAATACCAAAGTCCTTACCGTTTCTACATTGTAATTATTATGGCGGGTGTGATAGGCAATACGGCCTGGGGTGCCAATTAACAGAGCAGGTTCTTGTTCAAGGTTATTTTTTTCTACACGTGTGGGGTGACCACCATAGCAGCAACTTACCTTAAAACCTGTAGACATTTTTTTGAAAACACTTTCAATTTGTATAGCCAATTCGCGCGAAGGAACCAATATAAGGGCTTGCACACCGCGCAATTCAGGGTTTAATTGGGCAAGTACTGGTAGCAAAAAAGCCAAGGTTTTACCCGAACCTGTGGGCGACAATAACAATATATCTTTTGATTTTTGGGATACTTGTATGCTGGCCTCCTGCATTTCGTTTAGCTTTTCAATTTGCAGACGGCTTAAAATTTCTTTGAACATGTTTTAGGAATATGCAACAAAGGTAATTCATCAAAAGCTAGTAAACGATTATTAATTATGGAGGTGATTTCAGTATAATATTATTTCTAGTTTTTCAATCAGTTCTTTTCGTGTCGTTTCAAATAACTCTTTTAGTTCAGTTTTTGTATTTAGTTCTTGTTTTAAAAGTACCTTATTTATTATTGGTAATTGAATTTCTTTGATAGAAATTTCTTTATTATTTGACAAGGCGTCTCTTGTAAATATTTCAGCTGAATTCTCTTAATTGTGTTTTTATATTTAAAACTTTACAACTTATACTGTCATTATTAGTAGTAACTATTAAATCTTGAGAATAAATATTTTCACTAATTCCTGGTAACAAGTATGATAGTACTAGTAGGTTTAAGTAGGTTTTATTTTTCATAACATAAAATTAAAAACAACTTTAAATATTTGCAATTAGAGCACATAATAAATATTTCACAACAAGACAAAAATTGTTGGCATTGTATTACTAAAATTGCTATAATTAAGTAGACACCCAGCAATAAAAAATGAGGAATTGAATTTTTACTTTGTTTTTCAAATTAAATAAAATATGTTTGGTGCACAACCTACTAAAACAAAAATTATTATGGAATTAATTAATGAAACTAAAAAAAAATACAAGCTTGAATTCTTCGGTATTGGAAGCGAATTTTTCGGAATAATTATCGTTAATTGGTTGCTAACTGTCCTGTCATTGGGATTTTATTATCCTTGGGCAAAAGCCAAAAAATTAAAATTTTTATATGGAGCTACTGCTTTAAATAATGATAGGTTTGCTTTTCATGGAACGGGTAAAGAAATGTTTGTGGGTTTTATTAAAGCTATTATCATTATTGCGATAATTTATGGTGTATTTGTTTTGTTTCTATTTCTGAAAATGCCTCTTATTGGCGGTTTAATTTTATATGCTGGCTTTATAGCAATAGTGCCCTTAGCTATTCATGGCTCTTACAGATATCGCATGTCGAGAACTACTTGGCGAGGTATACGTTTTGGTTATAGAGGCAATAGAGATGAGTTCCTATTAAGTTTTTATAAGTGGTTATTCTTTACCATCATCACATTGGGTATATATGGTGCATGGCTTAGCATAAATTCCAGACGCTACGTTATGAGTAATGTACGAATGGGTGATATTGCATTTAAATATGAAGCTGATGGAAGCGATTATTTTTGGATGAATTTTAAAAATTATTTTTTGAGTATAATAACATTAGGCATCTATAGCTTTTGGTGGTACAAAGATTTGTTTGCCTTTTATGTAGACAATTTGAGTTTAGAAAAAGGTGAAGAAAAAATATCATTAAGATCCAAGGCCACAGGTAGCGATTTTTTTGTGTTAATTATTATTAATTTACTCATAACAGTTTTTACCTTAGGTTTAGGTTACGCTTGGGCTGTAACAAGAACAATGAAATTTTTTACTGAAAAAATAGAAATCGAAGGTAATATTGATTTAAATGCTATCAATCAGACTGAAGAAGATTATACTGATGCAACGGGTGAAGATATTGGAGACTTCTTGGATTTAGATTTAGCAATGTAATGATTAAAGGCAATGCATTTTATTACGATGGATTATCTTCTGTTTCTCAAAATATTGACCTCATCATTGATAAAGAAAAGAAGCAACTAGTTTTTACAACACTCTTAGTAGGTGAAATAAATTGGCCCATTGAAGATATTGAGATTAATTACAATAGCCAAATAATCAATATTCATTTTGGCTCAAAACCAGTCCAAGTAATAAAACTCGATGATGAGGAATTCATTATAGAATTCACCCAATATTTAAAAGAAAATGGAAAGGAAGGATGGTATCAAAGGCTTATTAATCTTGGGACAAAGATTCATGTTATTATTGCCATAGCCTTTCTTGGAACAATTGTATTGGGGTATATTTATTTGCTTCCAATTATTGCCGAAAGGGCAGTAGTTTTGGTACCTGAAGATTATGATACTGAGCTAGGTGGTGGTTTTTATAACCAATACATTGAATATTGCGAAATCGATTCAATCAAAACAGAAGCTTTAAACTCTTTTGCTCAACATTTAGATTTAGAAAATAAAAAGAATTTGAAATTCACTGTTGTTAATTCAGAAACAGTGAATGCCTTTGCCTTGCCAGATGGCAACATTATCGTTTTCACGGGGCTGCTTGATTTGATGGAAAACTATGATGAGTTGGCAGGTTTAATTGGTCATGAAGTGGTTCATGTAAACAAGCGTCACTCGATGAAAATATTGTGCAGAAATGCAGCCGGGTATTTATTTGTATCTGCAATATTAAGTGATGTAAATGGGATTATAGCCACCATTAGTGACAACATAAATAGCCTTCAATCATTATCATACTCAAGAGGATTTGAACAAGAGGCTGATGAAGTAGGACTAAATATTATGATAAAAAATAATATAAAGCCTGAAGGAATGATAAACTTATTTAAACGAATACAAAACAAGCACGATATAGATATTCCTGCCATTTTGAGCTCTCATCCGCTCACTGAAGACCGAATTCAAACCATAAAAAATATAATCAAATCTAAAAATAGTAGATATGTAGAAAATAAATCCTTGAGAGATTTGTTTTTGGAATTGAAAGACTAGAAATTTATGCTGCTTTATTTTCAACTCTGCCAAAGTATCCGCTCGAACTGACAAGTCAAGAAATTGTATCAATGCCAAGTATCAAACAATGATTTGACCTTAATTTTAGGTTTTACATTTAGATGTAACTTACCATTAAGCTTGACAATTTTCTTTTCGTTGGGCAAGAGATCAAAGTAATTATCTTCAAATCCTACCAGCCCATCTTCGGAACTTAGAAACACATTTTTGGCTAGTTTATCCGTAGTAATTTCAATGGTTTTGTTTGAGATGTACTTGAGTTTTATCGCAGCTTTGCTTAAGTCTAATTCCTTTGGTTTAACAAAATAATGTAAGGTCTGAACATTTTCCTTTTCACTACTAAAAGATGTAGACAAAACAAGCTGACGAGGATTATTAAATGCTACTATTTTATCTTTATGTATCGAATAATAAACCTTGCTAGCATTTGATTTCACAATGGTTTCAAGGGAATCTAAAAACAAAATACTTCCATCAAAATCCATGAGTTTTATTTTCAATTCTCCAGATATGTTTTCCAATTTATCTGAAACAATAAATACTAAAACTGAATCATTTTTATCTTCAAATGAAATCAATAAATCATTGAATGATTTTTTTACTTGGTAATGCAAGGCTTTCCAATGTCCATTATAATCCATAGAACTCCATGAGGTGACAGGCCAACAATCATTCAATTGCCAATACAAACTTCCCATGCAATAGGGCATTGCCCTGCGATGGGCCTCCATGGCTGTTTTCATTCCATCAGCTTGCAGCAGTTGCGACACATACACATAATTCTCAAAGCTTTTAGGAATCTCGTAATCTCGCTCCATATAGCTTTGAATGGTTTGGTATCCTGATGGGTGTTTCTGATGAACCTTCAATACGTTAGAGTCAACCACAAATCTATTATCATGATGCTTTATGGCTGCGATATCCTCGAATGTTTTCAAAGCAGGCATCCCTTGAAAACCATATTCACTCATAAAGCGTGGTACTTTTTTCTCATACACTTCAAAAGGTTCCATGCCCCACCAAACACCCCAATAATGTGCATCGCCTTGTGATAAACTTTCTTTTCGTCCCCAACCTACGCTAGGAGAACTAGGCCAGTAAAATCTATTGCCATCAAGGCTCTGAACAGCTTGCTTTATTTGTTCTTCAAACAAGCTATGATAATTATTTGCAATATTTGAAGAGTCAATAGCTGAATACTTGTATTGTTTTTGCCAGCCCCAATTTTTCCAACCTTCATCTATTTCATTATTGCCACACCAAATGGCCAAACTTGGATAATTTCTTAGTCTGACAATTTGATCATTTAATTCTGCCTTTACATTATTTACAAAGACGCTATCACCAGGATACATGGCACAGGCAAACATAAAGTCTTGCCATATCAAGATGCCATTTTCATTACACAATTGATATAACTCATCACTTCCATAAGTGCCACCTCCCCATGCGCGCAACATGTTTATGTTAGCAGCTTTGGCATCCTTTATCAATTGCTTGGTTTTAGCTATCGTAACACGAGGAAGAAAATTATCTTCTGGAATATAATTGGCACCTTTAGCAAAAATCGGACTGCCATTCAACTTCATATAAAAGGATTTTCCTTTCTCGTCTTTCTCTTGCACCCATTCAATGTTGCGCAAACCAAAACACAACGGAATTGAATCCAATTTCTTATTTGATAAACTTAACACAAAAGAGTAATTGTATAAGTGCTGTTTACCCAAATTATGCGTCCACCAGAGCTTCGGATGTTTGATTAAATGCGGCAGTGCAATATGATTTATACCTTCATTTAACTTAATTAGGGTATCTCCTATTTTTTCATTTTTACTGTTAATAGCTGATAATTGATAAGTAGATTCTTCATTGCAAATAATTTCTACCTTGAATTGAACTTGAGCCTTATCTGTATCCAATTTGTGTTGCACAAACTGCACATGATTTATTTTTGCATGGTTCCAGCATTTCAGTTTTACACCTTTCCAAATTCCGCAAGTAACAAAACGAGGACCCCAATCCCAACCATACTGATACTGGGCCTTTCGGGTAAATATTTTTTCATCACCGGGTAATTGGTAACTTAATTTACTGGCTTCTTTTTTACCTTTATTCACAGCAGATTCAAACTGTATTTTTATTGTGTTTTTGCCTAGATGAATTTGTTTTCTCACATCTACCACCCACTTGCGAAACATGTTATCAGGTACAAGTATCAATGAATCGTTTAGAAATACTTTGGCATAAGTATCAAGGCCATCAAATTGCAACTCGATATGCTCGTTTTGTAGTTCTTTCTTGTTTATCAAAAAACTTGTCTTGTATACCCAATCCTCCTTATCGATAAATTGTAATTTACTTTCATTGTCTGCTAAAAAAGGGTCAGGAATTTTCTTATTATGAAATAGGTCAGTGTGAACTGTACCAGGCACTTTAGCCGATAGCCATACCTTGTCTTTTACATTTTTAAACTGCCAATTTTCTTTTGAAAAATCCCTTTCAAAAGATTGACTTCTTACTCCAAAAGGAATGCACAACAAGGTAAAATATATGAGAATTATTTTTCTCAAATCGATTTAGATTTTAAATTTCTTACTTCTTCAAAATCGGCTGTTTCACCTTGTATAATAGCTGATGAATGATACCATGAAGCATTGAGTTCATCCATTAATAATTGTAAGTTAGATGAACGAACTGAGCCACCCACCATGATATTGATTTTATTTTCAGATTGATCAATCAACTGCTTGAGTATTGGCAAACCAAGCATGGCAGTAACTGCTTGACCAGAGCTAAGAATATTTTCAAAGCCCAAATCAATTATTTGTTGCAGAGCAATAAAGGGTTCAATTACCTCATCAAAAGCCTTGTGAAAGGTACAAGGAAGTCCATCCGCTAAATCAAGTAAATATTTATTCCGAGTTATATCAATTTTTCTGTTTGCATCTAATATTCCAAATACAAATCCATCTGCACCTGCCTCTTTAAATTGAATGAGACTATTTTTCATTTGCTCAAACTCTAAGTCTGAATATATAAAATCGCCCCCTCTTGCTCGAATCATAACATACACAGGAATGGAAATTTTGGATTTCAATTCAATAAAGTCAATCATTGAGGGTGTGGTTCCACCCTCTTGCACGTTGGCACAAAACTCTATCCTATCTGCACCGCCTTGTTCAGCAATCAAAGCCGACTCAGCATTAAAACAAGCTATTTCAAGTTTTATGCTCATATTGATTATATTTTGGTATGATAACCTGCATCAATCAATCTATTGCCTGAGCTATCACAAACGGCATAGTTAAATCCACTTTGCACGCAATAAGAACCTACTTCTCCATTTTTATTCAAAGCGATAAAACCCACTTGTATGTCTTTTAATTCCTTCTTACGAAGTTTCATTAACTTAACCACACGAGATACAGCTTCCTCACAAGCTTGTTGTGGCGACTTACCTTGTAGCATCAATTCAACCACCAAATGGCAACCTGCAATGCGAATCACTTCCTCGCCATGACCTGTGGCTGTAGCTGCTCCAATTTCATTATCTACATATAAACCAGCTCCGATAATTGGAGAATCTCCCACTCGACCATGCATTTTAAAAGCCATACCACTTGTGGTACAAGCACCTGAAAGGTTGCCTTGGGCATCCAATGCTATCATCCCAATCGTATCATGGTTTTCAATA
>RGVD01000089.1 GCA_010027395.1 Bacteroidota bacterium | reverse complement strand
TTTTGATCAGTCATTTTGCTTTTTCACAAGCGAATTTAAATCAAAATAACGAGACCCTAATCGCAAGCATAGATAGTAATACAATAAAACTAAGAAACAAATTATACCCTCAAACTCCAGCGGGTGATTTAAATATTTATGGATTTGAGGATAATGATGTACCAGTTTATGCGGATTCAGTATACAAATACAGACTTTCTTTACTAGAGACTGAAATTCCTTTAGATTATAACCAATACGTTAAAGGTTATATTGATTTATATGCAATCAGAAAAAGGGCTTTGGTTTCGAAAATATTGTCATACTCAGCCTATTATTTCCCAATAGTTGAAGATATTTTCAATCGAGAAAATATTCCATTAGAGCTTAAATACCTTGCTGTGATTGAATCGGCTTTAAACCAAAATGCAGTTTCACCGGTGGGCGCAACAGGTATGTGGCAATTTATGGCTCCAACTGGTAAAATGTATGGTTTAAAAACAAATCATTTATTGGACGAAAGAAGAGATTTAATCAAATCAACTGAAGCAGCTGTTAAATACTTTAAAAATTCTTACAGAATATATGGAGATTGGTTGTTGGTAATTGCTAGTTATAATTGTGGTCCTGGAAATGTATCTAAGGCAATAAGAAAATCAGGAGGCAAAAGAAATTTTTGGGAAATAATGCCATACCTACCAAGAGAAACCAGAGGCTATGTGCCAGCCTTTGTAGCAGCTACCTATGTTATGAATTATGCACCAGAGCATAACTTATATTCAGCTGACATCCCAATGTATTACCATTTAGATACAGTAATGGTTGACAATCGCTATTCAGTTGAACAATTATCCTTGGCTTTGGATATGCCAATAGAAGAAATTAAAAGCTATAACCCTTCGCTTAGAAGAGGTTTTATTCCATTTAGTAACGAAAAAATTGTTTTAACCTTACCATACAATAAAGCCGTAAAATTCGCTTCATTAAATGATAGTAATATTAAATCAAGAGCTGGAGACACAGAATTATTAGCCTTGAACAATGATATTCAAATCTCTAAATCAAGAAATGCAGCCAACAAATCTTACACTAAGAAAATTATCTATAAAGTAAGAAGAGGTGAATTATTGGCCACCATAGCTGATAAATTTAATGTGAGTATTAGTGAAGTGAAAAAATGGAATCACTTAAGAGGGTCTAAAATCAAAAGAGGACAAAAACTTACAATATTTGCTGAAAAAGCTTAATTATTCAACAACAGGTCTGGTATAATAACCAGTTCCATTGTATGTCCTTTTTCCAGGTGCTGTTTTGCAAATTTCGCTGCAAGCACCCTCTAATTCATTAGCACATTTTTCGCACATATTAAATTGCTCATTGCAATCTACATTGGCGCAGTTCAAGCTTCGATTAGTTCCTTCGAAACAAACTTTGCAATGACCTATGGTAGCAGGATTAATTTGATTTATAGGAACAGTTACCCTGCCATCATATACATATAACACCCCTTCAAAGTCCTTTCCACCTGTATCTTTGGAATAACCAATGATACCATCATGCAACTGATAGACATCCTTAAAACCATTTTTCATTAAAAACCCACTCGCTTTTTCACATTTAACACCTCCAGTACAATAGGTAATTATTTTTTTATCTTTATACTTTTCTAATTCAGGAAGTTTAGAAGGAAACTCTCTAAATGTTTCAATATCTAAAGTAATTGCATTTTTAAATTTTCCTATTCTTGTTTCATAATTCGATCTCACATCAAGTATAACCACATCCTCATCATCTTTCAATTCAAGAAATTCATTTCCTCTCAAATGCTTTCCTGTAATTTCATTTGGATCAATATCATCCAACTCTTTGAGACCACTGTTAACAATCTCGTTCTTATATCTACAGTGCATTCTATTAAATGCATGCTCTGTTGCTTCATCTACTTTAAAACTAACACCCGAAAACATTGGGTTATTTTTCAAGTCTTGCATATAAGTTTCACAATTTTCAGCCAAACCACTGAAAGTACCATTAATACCTTCCTCGGCAACATATATGCGCCCTCTGAGCTTTAAACTTTTACAGTATTTTAAGTGATGCTCAGCAAACTGCATAGCATCTTGAATCTTGGTATAGTAATAATAAGCTACAACGAAGTATTTTTCTTTATTATCCATATTTGCAGCAAATTTAATTTTTTGTTATGCTAAAAATATATTTGTAAGGAAAAATTATTTACTTCACGCAAAAATTTATCATATGAACTATTGGTTAGTTAAATCAGAACCCTTTAAGTACAGTTGGGAGCAATTTGAAAAAGACAAAACTACTTTTTGGGATGGTGTTAGAAACTATCAAGCCCGCAACAATCTCAGAGAAATGAAAAAAGGAGATTTAGTGCTTTGGTATCATAGCAATGAAGGTAAAGAAATTGTAGGTATAGCCAAGGTAGCAAAAGAATCATACCAAGACCCAACAACAGAAGATACAAATTGGGTGGTAGTTGACCTAAAATGCTTCAAAAAACTAAAAAAACCTATTACCCTAGAACAAATAAAAGCAGATAAAAGACTGGCAAATATGGGCTTAGTCAGACAAGGACGACTTTCAGTTTCATCATTAACAGTGGCTGAATTCGATACCATTATCGCTTTATCAGAAGAAAAATAATGAAATAAAACTACCTCTCATTCATTTGCATTTTGAAAAGCCCACATGATTTTACATAATTTAACGTAGTCAGAAAAAGTATGTTAAGATGAAGTCATAAGGCTTATAAAGAACATCGCTTAGGAGGATAGTCGTTTGGTTTTAGTATATTGATGATAAAACTTAATATACCTCACAAGCTAAAAGTTATAATATTACATTTTATTTAGATTTTCATTCTTTGCTTCAATCCATTTCGACATGTATTTTGTGCTTGACAAGGCGTGATGTTGTAGTAATAATCCCATAAAATTATGCAAGCGATGTTGGACTAAGTTTTCTTGTAATTCATTTATTCTCTGGAGTAATGCTTGCCCAAATACTTGCTTATTGTAGCATAAATTGATAATATCTAATCCTCTTTGTTGAGCTAGCAACCATTCTTCTTTTCCCGAATATAGATTAGCAGCGCTTTTACAAAATTCTTGAATATCATTCGAAATGGAGCCACTCCATGGTAAATTTTCATGCATTGCCTCAGCTCCAATTGGAGTTGTGATGCTTGGTGTTCCACATAACATTGCGTGCACCAATTTACCCTTTAAACCTGCACCAAAACGAATAGGAGCTAAAAGTAAACGAGCATTACCAATAACTTGATTTGCATCTTGAGCCCTACCTTTAATTATAAAACCTTCCTTTTCATTATGCAGTTCAAATAACTTTTGGGAAGGATATGCCCCGTAAATGTGTAGTTCGGCTTCTGGAAGTTGCTTTCTAATAAGTGGCCAAATATCCTTTTTCAAATACTGAACAGCATCCCAATTGGGTTCATGAAGGAAATTACCTATTGAAATAAAGTGCCTTCTTTCTTCGAATGATGGCATTTTGATAAAATCATCTTGAGAAATATTATCCAACATAAATGGCAAATAATATATCAAATCAGAATCAATTTTAAAGACAGACTTCAATAAATCCATTTCATAAGTGGAAATTATTAACGTGAGATCTGAACGCAGGATACTGGCAATTTCTCGCTTTGCTATATCTTCTTTAAGCAAATCATCTAGTTCAAAATTTCTGTTTTGTTTGTGTGCATTTTGTCGGGCATACCTTAATGAATGCAAATCTTCTGTATCTAATATTCGTAAGGCTTTTGGGCAATGTTCGGCTACTCTCCATCCAAATTGTTCTTCAGTCATAAACCTATCAAATACGACCATACTGGGCTGTAGTTTTTTAATAAAATCATCAAAAGTATGGCTGTTTAAGTGGATGCATTCTTTCTTAACTCCAATGCTTTCGATATCAAACATAAACTCGCTTGGGCTAGCAATGCTTGCAAAAGTGATTTGCCAATTTTGCGATTGAAATAATTCAATCAATTGCATCATGCGACTACCCGCAGCTGAAGAATCAGGCTCGGGCCAAACAGAACCAATAATTAATACATTTTCACTCATGAATAATAGCTGCAATCAAAACAATACTCTTTATAAAAAAAAGAATTTACTTTGCCATATATGCAAATTTCGATTAACACACCTGCTTTATTATTTCCCGCCATCACATTATTAATGTTGGCTTATACCAATCGCTTTCTAGCTTTGGCCAATTTGATAAGAAACTTGCATACGCGCTACAAACAATCGCCATTGGATAAAACTTCCATTATTAATCAAATTCATAGTTTACGTAAAAGAATAAGATACATCAAAAACATGCAAGCCTTTGGTGTAATTAGTTTCTTTCTTTGTGTATTGTGTATGATGAGTATTTATTTGGAATATGAGACTTTTAGTTTTGTCATTTTCGGATTGAGTTTAACTTCATTGATGCTTTCATTGGCCCTATCCATTACCGAAATATTTATGAGTACAAAAGCCTTAGAGATTGAATTGAGTGATATGGAGTTGATGGATTGATAATATGAAAAAGGCTTTATTTATATTCATCGTTTTTTGTTTTGCGTTTAATAAACTAGGATTCTCCCAGAAAATTAAACAATCAAAAAATGACACAAATATTTATTATTCCAATCAAGTAGAAAGTATAGCTCATTTCAAATATGGAAATGATACTTTTAATAAAATATTTCTAAATAACTTTAAACTTAAAGAATCTTCAAAAATAAGTAGAACTTTAAACATCATTTTTCTTGTTATAGTAGAGAAAAACGGCTCAATAAACTTCTTTCGGTTAAAACCTATACTAAATAATAAATATCAATATTTGGTTGACCTAGCCCAAAACATTATTAAAAATACTAAGAAATTTATTCCCGCAAAATTAAAAGGGAAGGCGGTTCGTTCATATTATCGTTTTGATATACATATATGTTATAATGGCTACGTACATATTTCGCATTATCCAGAAATTAAATATGACCCAAGTTTGATTATTGATTATATAGAGATATGTGACAATTCAATGGAGTTATATGATTATTCAGACCCAATGCCAAGTTTCCCAGGAGGGCAAACAGCCTTTTATGAATATTTAAAAAGCAATTTAAAATATCCTAAACAAGCTAAAGAAAATGGTGTAGAGGGCAGGGTTTTAATTAATTTTATTGTTGAATCTGATGGGTCGATATCTGATGTAATATTGCAAAAAGGCATAGGCTATGGTTGTGATGAAGAAGCTATTCGACTTATAGAACAAAGCCCTCATTGGATTCCAGGAAAAATAAATGACAAACCTGTAAGAGTTCAGTTTATTTTTCCAATATCATTTAAAATAGATGATTAAAATTTCTATAAACTAGGCTCAACCAAAATCGTTTCTCCATTTTCATAGGTAACAGTTCCAGCAATTGCACCTTTGGGTTTTCTTACAAATTTTTTTAAGGTATACACCACTGGAACTAAGGTACTGCTTTTTGCTTTTGAGTAATAAGCAGCAAGCTGGGCAGCATAAGTAATCAAAGGTTTTGTGAAAGGCTTCCCTTGCCTGTATCTTATGACTACATGACTACCTGTGACATCTTTTGCATGCAGCCACATATCATTTTTATTTGCAAATTTTAGGGTCAATTTATCATTGTTTTCGGCATTTTTACCAACCAATATAGTAAAGCCTTCAAAGCTAAAGTTTTTGAATGGTGACTCGGTGGCTTTATCTGTTGGAAGATTATTTTTCCCTTCTTTTAAATCTTTGCTTGATGTAGCAGATTCCACTTTTACAATTTGCTTATCTGTATTAATTAACTTCTGCTGTATCTCATCCAATCGCTTATACAATAAGTCGATTTCGATGTTCTGGTTCTTTGATTTTCGATAATATTCAGCAGCATTTTGCTGTGGATTTAAATCTTTTTTAAGCTTGATTTCGATGTTTTGATTTCGATAAAAATCAAATAATTCTGCTTTACTCAAACCTATTTGTAGCTCATGAAGATTAGCCATAATGATATTGGCTATCTCATCATATTTCAATTGTTTTTCATGTTGACCTAATGCTTTTTCAGTATTCAATTGCTGAGAAAGAAGTCTTTTTTTCTCGGCATTTAATTGGTTCAAAAGGCTTTCTTTCCTTTGTTTGAAATGCCATTGACTTAAATAGTTTCGACCAAAATAATTGAGTGCTTCAAACACATTGTCGGATTCAAATTGCAACTCAGAATTGGACTGTACATCATAAGAAAAGAGCAAGTTCTCATCTTGTTTGAAAACAAAGAATTTAGATGGTACAAGCTCTTCGTATTTATTTTGACTCTGATGAAGTGATGACAAAGGTTTTGTCAAATCGTTTTCAATGCTTGTTCTAAATGCCTCAATAGGCTCTCCTTGACCAAAAAATACTACATTAGATAAGCCTCCATAAAGTTTGAAAACCAAATCAAGATTTTCATCAAAACAAAATGCAAAGGACCTGTTATTTGGATGCTGTTGAACAGATAGAATCTCTTTACCAATAAGTGATTGAAATAACAAATACACAGAACCCGTTCGTTCAAACTTACCCTCGCTTACAAAAATAAAACCTGAACGAGCCTCTATTAATAAACGAATACTTAGATATTCAGCATCCTTTTGAAAAATAGCTACAAATTCATTCCTATTCAAACTAAAGGCATCACACAAAAGATATCCCTGCAGCATTTTACTTAATGCGCTTGAGATAGAAACTACTGTATGATAATGTGTATGAAATTTATTTGAAAGTGACATCTAAGTTTGCAAGGTAAGAAAGAAATGGCTTGACCTACAATTCTATTTCTTGACCATCGTATGCCAAGTGAATATTATTAGGTAACTCATTTTCAACCTCATCATGAAAGCCCAATTGGTGGCTGATATGGGTGAAATAAGTCTGCTTCGCCCCAATCCTTTTTGACATATCTATGGCTTCTTGTAAGGTGAAGTGAGAAATATGATGCTCTCGTCTGAGTGCATTTAATACTAAAACATCGCAGCCTTTTATCTTTTCTATTTCTTGCTCCTCAATTCTATTTGCATCGGTAATATATACAAAATTATTGATCTTGAATCCTAATACAGGCAACTTATAATGAAAAACCCTAATGGGTTCTATTTGGGTATTAAAAAGTGAAAATGGTTGGGAAGTGATAGTATGCAAGTTCATCTCTGGAACCCCGGGATATTTGGGTTCGGTGAAGGCATAGAAAAATTCTTTTTTTATAGCAGCTTCCACGATATCTTCACAATATACATCAATGGCCTGTTTCATGATATAGTTAAAACCACGGATATCATCAAGGCCTGCCAGGTGGTCGCGATGAGCATGGGTAAACAAAATGGCATCTAGATGTTTTATTTTGCAATTTAACATCTGTTGTCTAAAATCGGGACCCGTATCAACTACAATATTTTTATCACCTAACTGAATTAAAACAGAAGAGCGAAGGCGTTTATCTTTAGGATTAAGCGAATTGCAAACATTACATGAACATGCTATGATGGGCACGCCCTGAGAGGTTCCGCTTCCTAAAAATATTATTTTCATCAAGATTTATTTTCTATAACTCACTTCCAAGTTATGAATATCAATCAAAGGTTTTAAGAATTCTTCTAAATCATATACGGATAACTGCGAGGCTGCATCACACAGGGCTTCTGCTGGGTTTGGGTGTGTTTCGATAAAAACACCATCCACTCCTGCGGCTACTCCTGCCCTACTTAATACCGGTAAGAATTCACGAGCGCCACCTTTGGCATCTGCACTAGGAATACCATATTTTCTGATGCTATGTGTAATATCAAATACAACAGGATATCCTATTTGACCCATTAGAAAGAAACTACGAGGATCTACAACCATATCATTGTAACCAAAGGTAAATCCACGCTCTGTTAATATCACTTGATCATTTCCTGCATCAATACACTTTTGAACTGGGTGCTTCATATTCTCGGGTGCTAAGAACTGACCATGTTTGATATTAATAACACGACCTGTTTTGGCGGCAGCTACCATTAATGTTGACTGCATACATAAGTAAGCTGGTATTTGCAATACATCACAAACCTCACCTGCAGCAGCAGCTTGGTCTGGGTAATGAATATCCGTAAGCAAAGGAAATCCGAATTGCTCTTTTACTTTAGCCAAAATAGCTACACCTTTAGCCAATCCTGGGCCATCATAATATTTTAAACTACTGCGGTTATCTTTTTGAAAGGATGATTTGTAAATCATCTTGATTTTTAATTTTTCTGATACCTCTTTCAACTTCTCAGCTGTTTTCATCATTATTGATTCATCCTCGATAACACAAGGACCAGAGATTAAGAACAATTCATCATTACCACATTCAATATCTGCAACTTTTACTATTTTTTTCATGTTGTTTTTCTTTAATTCATAGGGCTTCACCCTATGTTTCTAATATTACGGCCCTTCGGGGCTACATTTCATTCATTTTTTTTCCTTCAAAGGCATGTTGACCGCCTCAAGTAATATAAATCCGAGATTTATTTGGTAATAACTTCTTTGGCAAAAATGAAAATGCCAACCCAAATCAAACCTTTGATTAAGAAAAATAAAAAACCCGCTACCCCAATGCGTTTCATCCAAATCTTAAACTTGCTTCTACCCTTAACACTAACAGGGCATTCAAGAGGTTTATCTTGTATTGATTCTAATTCCTTTTCCATAATTATAATAGCAGCAATTTTACGATAGTTTCAGCATAAACAAAAGTCTTTGATTAAAATTAGAATCTTCGTATTCTCGCATAAACTAAATAGCCGTTTTTATGAAACGTATTGCTTTATTTCCCGGTACTTTCGACCCAATAACCATTGGACATGTGAACATTATAGAACGTGCCATGCCACTTTTTGATGAAATTATAATTGGAATTGGAAACAATAGCAGCAAGGTTACCTTGTTCAATATAGAGCAAAGGGTAAATTGGGTAAACAAGATTTTTTCATATACCGACAAGGTAAGAGGGGCATCATACGAAGGATTGACTGTTAATTTTTGCGATACCATTGAAGCCAAGTATATCCTAAGAGGAATCAGAACCATGGCCGATTTTGATTATGAAAAAAACATCGCTCAAATGAACAAAATCATTCATCCTCAAACTGAAACCATCTTTTTAATGTGTGACCCTGCATATACTCCCATCAGTTCATCGGTTGTTAGGGATTTAATTCGTAATGGCGGTGATACAGCCAAGTTTTTGCCTAAAGAAGTTACTTTTTAATTTCCTTCCATTTTATGTTTAAAAAATTTATAAGTCTATTACTTTTTTTAATTTTATTAAGCCAAGTAAGGGCTCAACATACCTATTTGGGTTATGGTACTTTATCAAATCATATTTTAGATAGAATGGAAATTAAATCTGGAGAGATTCCGAATCGTTTTTTTCACTCGGCCACTAAATCCTATAGAAGAGAAGCGGTTGCTCAATATGCCGATAGTCTTCGCATAAGTGATAGCAGTTTTTCAATACAAGATGAATTCAATTTGCAATACCTCCAAAACGACAATTTCGAATGGAGTGCATCAAAAAGGACTTTTTCAAAAAGAGCCATTTTAAAGGATTTTTATACAAAAAAGGCAGCTCTTTATTCTGTCCAAATACCAGATTTTAATTTGGTGGTTAATCCTGTTTTTTACTATCAGTTTTCGAGTGAAAAAGTGAATGGGGCAAATGCATTAATAAATAATAGAGGGGTTGAGATAAGGGGAAATGATGAAATCATAAAACCGAATTATCAGATTGCGGAATACGTTAAAGAAAAACAAGTAATACCGGGTGTGGGCTTTTTTAAAAACATTCCTGACCCTAACTCATATAATTATTTTCTTGCAAGTGGCTATTTTACTGTTTCTCCTAATAAATATATGGATTTTCAGTTTGGTACCGGAAGAAATTTTATTGGAGATGGGTTTAGAACATTTATACTCTCAGATTTTAGTAGGGATTATGTTTTCTTGAGGTTAAACACCCGTATTTGGAAGCTTAATTACACAAATATTTTTGCACAACAACTTCAATACCCATTGCCTAATGGTGGAACAGGCGAAACCATTAGTAAAAGACAATATACTGCCACACATCACTTATCAATCAACCTTAAAAAGAATTTCAAT
>RGVD01000088.1 GCA_010027395.1 Bacteroidota bacterium | reverse complement strand
GTCGATTTTAGCAGTAGCAGGTATCGGATACGGTATCAAAAAGCTAAAAGAGAGAAACAAAAAATAATCGAAAGATTATTAGAAACAAACAATAAATCAAAAGCCCGTTTAACGAATGTTAAACGGGCTTTTTGTTGATGATTCTCTGAATAGATAATTTAATAATTACCAATTTATAGGTTCAATGTTTTTGTTTATTAAATATTTATTTGTTTTTGAGAAGTGCTTACAACCAAAGAATCCGCGTGAGGCTGACAGAGGTGACGGGTGAGCACTCTGTAAAACCAAATGTTTGTTTTTGTCAATCAAGCTTAGTTTATTTTGAGCATGGGCACCCCACAAGATAAATACAATATTTTCCTTTTTTGAACTTACTTCACTAATAATTTTATCTGTAAAAATTTGCCACCCAATTTTGCTATGTGAGTTTGCTTCATTCAACCTAACCGTTAAAGTAGAGTTGAGTAATAAAACTCCTTGTTGTGCCCAAGAGATTAAATTACCTGATTTAGGAATCTTAAAATTTATGTCTGATTTTAATTCTTTAAAAATATTACGAAGAGAAGGTGGAATAGAAATTCCATCATTTACCGAAAAACACAACCCATGCGCTTGCATTGGCCCATGATATGGATCTTGACCAATTATTACTACTTTTACTTTTTCAAAAGGTGTTTTGTTAAGTGCCTCGAATATTTCTAAATTTGGTGGTAATATTTGATATCCTCTATTTTTTTCTTCAATTAAAAATTGCTCTAGTTTTATAAAATATTCTTTGCTAAAATCTTTGATTAATAACTCATGCCATGACTCATCTAGTGGAATTTTTAACATTATACAAAGTTGATGAATTGATTTAACATCCTAACTCACAATATATCAACAAGTAACAAAATAGGTATTAACAATTTGGTAAACTTCTCTTAATATTGGTGTTAATCTGTTAGGCGAATCTTACAAAAAAAACGAATGGATAATAGCATATTTAAAGTCCTAGTTGTTGATGATGAGAATGATATTTTAGAATTCATTCAATACAACTTAAAGAAAGAGGGATATGATGTATATCTAGCTCATAATGGCCAAGAGGCTATAGACATTGGACATAAAATAAAACCTGATTTAATTTTATTAGATGTGATGATGCCTGTTATGGATGGCATAGAAGCTTGCAAGCAAATGAAGTCTGATCCAGATTTTGCAAATACCTTTATAGTTTTTTTAACAGCTCGTAGTGAAGAATATAGTGAAATTGCTGGTTTTCAAGCAGGAGCAGATGATTATATTTCTAAACCAATTAAGCCACGAGTATTGGTTACTCGTTTGAATGCTATTCTTAGACGTAAAGAAAAAGTACAACCTGATACTAAATTAACTGTTGGCGATATTGTTATTGACCGTGAAACTTTTCTAGTTTTTAGAAAAGGTGAGAAAATACAATTTGCTAGAAAAGAGTTTGAATTATTATTTTTATTAGCTAGCAAGCCGGGTAAAGTATTTACGCGCGATTTTATTTTAGAAAAAGTGTGGGGTGATGAAGTATTGGTGGTTGACAGAACTATTGATGTGCACATCCGGAAAATACGTGAAAAGCTAGGAGATGAGCACATTGGCACTGTTAAAGGAGTAGGCTATAAATTTGAAGCATGATAAGGAACCCAAAGCCTTTTTATATCGCCATTGTTGTTGCTTCGATTATATCTATTGTTGTTAGTCTTACTCATTTATTTCTTTCCGATTTTAACTTTGTTAATACAATCATTATATTTTTGTTGTCGGGTGGATTAACTTTTATTTTGTTTTTTTACTCACTAGAGTTTTTTATTTACCGGAAAATTAAACTCATTTATAAAACCATACATAGTTTGAAAACCCAAAAATATGATGCTGTTTTCCAAAACTATGATTGGACCAACGACCCCATAAGCGCAATGAACAAGGAGGTTATAGTTTGGGCAAGAGATAAAAAGGAAGAAATCGACCAACTGAAAAGACTAGCTGAATTTAGAAAAGAGTTTTTGGGTAATGTGTCGCATGAATTAAAAACTCCTATATTCAATATTCAGGGTTATATTCATACTTTATTGGATGGAGCAATAGATGACCAAGACGTAAACAAATCATTTTTAGGAAAAGCTGCACGAAGTGCAGACCGATTGAGCGATTTAGTAGCTGATTTGCTTGAAATTTCGCAGCTAGAAAGTGGTGAGTTGATGATGGAGCCCGAACGTTTTGATATCAATGCATTGGTTAAGGATGTGTATGAGCAATTGGAAGTTAAAGCCAAAAATAGAGGAATTAGTTTGCTCATAAAAGATGGTTGTAATAGTCCGTTTTATGTATTTGCCGATCGATATAGAATAAGACAAGTATTGGTAAACTTATTCATTAATTCAATTAAATATGGTAAAGAATTTGGAACTGCAACAGCTGCTTATTACGATATGGATGAAAATATTTTAATTGAAGTTGCTGATAATGGAAATGGTATTTCTCAGGAGCATTTACCTCGAATTTTCGAAAGGTTTTATAGAGTAGATAAAAGCCGAGCACGCGAAGCGGGCCTTGGAGGCACTGGCTTAGGATTAGCCATCGTAAAACATATTATAGAAGCTCATCAGCAAACGGTGAATGTGAGAAGTACCGAAGGCAAAGGGACAACATTTGGCTTTACACTACAGAAATCCGATTTATAAAATTTAGTGGTTTGATAAGTGAACAATAGCACTAATCAGCATAACCATAAATACTAATCAACTTTAATATTGAGTCGTTTACAATCCGAATATTTCTTAAATCATTCATGCTTTTAAAATTTCCATGTTGTAGCCTGTAGTTGACAATAGCTTGAGATAACTTGAATTTATAATATGGATGTTGTTTTAATGTTTCTAAATCCACATTGTTAAGATTTAGTCGCTTGGCTCTGTTTGCATCTACCTTTATTTTTCCTTGCAAATCATATAAGATGTCCTCATCAAATCCCCAAATTTCTGTTAGCTGGTTTAGGTTTAAAAATCCACCAAGTTTGTTGCGGTAATTGATGATTTTGCTCGCCAAACTTGGCCCAATTCGATAGAGTTTTACCAAGCTTTCTGAATCTGCTGCATTTATTTCAAGTACTTCAAATACCTTTTTGCCTTTGGTTTTTTTAAGTGAATCTTGTTTAAAAGAGGTGTTTTGATAAGGTTTGTTTTCATTCCTAATTTCAACCAAAGGAATTGTTTTTTCAATAACATCCTTGTCTACACCATACAATTTATTTAAGTCTTCGGGCAATTTGAAACTACCACCTTTGGAAAGGTAATTTCTAATGGTTCGTATGTTTTTTGAACTAAAACCTAATGAGGCTAAATCTTTGTCACTTGCAGTGTTAGGATCAAATTTGTTTATTGAATTTATCGTTGCTGATATTTTCTCATCATCAGATTCTGAGGTTTGATTCACACCAAAGAAGTTAGCCTCTTTTTCTTTTAATTCAGTAATTTGAATGTTAACTTTCTC
The DNA here is from genome assembly GCA_010027395.1 of Bacteroidota bacterium. Classification (GTDB taxonomy): domain Bacteria; phylum Bacteroidota; class Bacteroidia; order UKL13-3; family UKL13-3; genus RGVD01. The sequence goes on along the minus strand of RGVD01000088.1, from coordinate 6,917 downwards.
AACAGGGAAAAGTTTGAAATATACTTGTGGTAAAGCAATACAAAGAATGATTAGAATAACCAATGCAACAATTGATTTTCTCTCGCTTGTATTAAAATAAAAATAGGTTTTTACTATTTTTTCAATCTTGCGGTTCATCTCTCTTTTTTCTTGGAGGATTTATCTTTGGGTTTTTAATAAAAAAGTAATACAAACAAGCTGTAACTATCAATGCGAAAAATGCCTCAGTGGCAAACCAAAACCAAAAGCTAGGTTGTTCTTGTTCCATTTGTTTTTTATTTGATGCAAAAGTGCAAAATATTCGGGACTTATCAGCAAGCTTTAATTAGTATTGCTTACTGTTTTTAATTGTTCATCCATTAATTTTAAACCATCTTCAAAGCTATGTGGTTGATAATTCAGCTCTTTTATAGCTTTATCAAGAATAAATCCAGTAATAGGTGGTCGTTTGGCCGGTTGTTTGATGCCTTCACTACTTGAGATATTTAATAATGATTTATCTAGTTTCCAAAAATCAGCCACTCGATAAACAAGGTCGAACACACTCATATAATCTTTGCCACTAATGTTATATATGCCTTTAGCTTTTTGCTCTGCTATCAAGGCGCAACCTTTTGCTAAATCTTCAGCTAAAGTAGGCGTACGAAATTGGTCACCAACCACATTCAAACTTTTACCTTGTTCTAGGTTGTTTTTGGCCCACAAAACGATATTGCTTCTGCTCATGTCCTGTACAATGCCATAAACCAATACTGTTCGGGCAATGGACCAACTGGCAGAGTTCTCCATCACAATCATTTCGGCAATATGCTTTGAACGACCATAATAACTTAGTGGATTGGGTTTTTCGGTTTCCAGAACTGGCCCATGGGTTCCATCAAAAATAAAATCAGTTGACAGGTGAACAAAATGAGCTCCAATGGCGTTGCATTCGCTTACCAAATACTTTACAGCATCCACATTCAATTTATCGCATTCCTCATGCTCGCTTTCACAAGCATCCACATTGGTCATGGCAGCAGTATTTATTACCACATCAGGATTATGAGCGTTTAAAACACTTTTCACTTCATCCCAATTGCTAATATCCATGCTTTGAAAGGTATATCCTGTCTTTTCAGGATATCTATCAACTCCTCTAGCCGTTGCAATCAGTTCTATATCTGACTTCGTTTTGTATAAATCCGTAAGTTTTTGACCTAAAAGTCCGTTGCTTCCTGTAACAAGAATTTTCATGCTTCAATAATAAAATGAAATAAGCGAGAATGGAAATAATAAAAAAACTTCTCAATCAACTATCTTTGCCCACTAGAATGGCTTGTAAGTGATTAGGTTTAGCAAAACTTTTTTCTTACAGTGATAAAGGAAATTTAGACAATGATACAAGAAATCTTAAAAAACCATATAGCAAACGCATTTAAAAGTGTTTATCAAATAGATGTTGATAGTCAATCAATCGCATTGGAAAATACTAAACCTGATTTTGAAGGTGATTATACTTTTGTGGTTTTTGCTTATTTGAAAATTTCGAAGAAAAATCCTGAGCAAACAGCTAATGATATTGGGACTTATTTAGTTGAAAACGCAAGGGAGATTCAATCTTTTAATGTGATAAAAGGATTTTTGAATATTGTGGTGAGTGAAGTTTATTGGTTAGACTTTTTACAAAGCAACTATCAAAATACCTGCTATGGTTTAGGTGCAAAAACCAATCAGAAAATATTGGTTGAATATTCATCGCCTAATACCAATAAGCCATTGCATTTAGGACATGTAAGGAACAACCTATTAGGTTTTTCGGTGGCCGAAATCTTAAAAGCTAATGGTCACGAGGTATATACCTGCAATCTAGTTAATGATAGGGGAATACATATTTGTAAAAGTATGTTGGCTTGGATTCAACAAGGAAATGGAGAAACACCTGCATCATCAGGAATGAAGGGCGACCACTTGGTAGGTAAATACTATGTGGCTTTCGACAAAACTTACAAAGAAGAGGTTAAGGCATTAATGGCTGAAGGGAAAAGTGAGGAATATGCTGAGAAAAATGCGCCTTCTATTTTGGCTGCTCAACAATTGCTTCAGAAATGGGAAGCAGGTGATGAAGAAACAGTGGGTATTTGGCGAACCATGAATGGATGGGTGTATGAAGGATTTGATGTTACCTATAAAAAGCTTGGAGTGAAATTTGATAAATTTTATTACGAAAGCAATACATACTTATTAGGTAAGGAAATAGTGCAGGAGGGACTTGAAAAAGGGGCTTTTTATAAAAAAGAAGATGGCTCTGTTTGGATTGATTTGACTGCTGATGGACTTGACCATAAATTACTATTGCGTGGTGATGGCACCTCTGTATATATCACCCAAGACATAGGAACTGCAGAACTAAAATATGAAGACTTTGCTTGCGAGCGCAGTATTTATGTGGTAGGTAATGAGCAAGATTATCATTTTAAGGTGCTTCAACTTATTTGTAAGAAACTTTATAAAAGTTATGCTGAAGGGATTTATCACTTGAGTTATGGAATGGTTGAACTGCCACATGGCAAAATGAAAAGCCGCGAGGGAACTGTGGTTGATGCCGATGATTTAATTGATGGCATGTTGCAGACCGCTGAAGAAACAACGAAAGCTTTAGGAAAGACATATTTTCTTTTGAAAGTAGATCCAAAAAAGAAAATGATGTTCAATCCTGAGGAGTCAATCGATTTCCAAGGAAATACTGGACCATTTATTCAATATACTCATGCACGTATTAAATCTATATTACGCAATGCATCCAGCATAGATTTTGAGAATGTTAATTCAAGCAAAATATCATTGCATAAAGCAGAAAAAGAATTGATTTTTCTTGCCTTTCAATATGCTGAGGTTATTAAAGATGCTGGGCGAGAAATGAGTCCGGGTGTGATATGTAATTATGTGTATGAAGTAGCTAAATCATTTAGTTCTTTCTATCATGAATGCCCAATTTTAAAGGAAAGCAATGAGGAACAAAAGAAGCTGCGTTTGCAAATTTGTAATATGACAGCATATATTATTAAATCTGGTTTTGCCTTGTTAGGTATTCAGGTTCCCGAGAGGATGTAATGGGTTTGAAAGCCTAATCTCTTTGCATTTGTATTGTATTTGAATACTGCTCTCAAATGGATGGGTAAAGAATAGCTTTATTTCAAATGGTTAAAACTTAAAGTACAAAGCTGCTTCACCTGTCATATTAAGTTCGTTGAAATTTTTATATGAAGCATAACCTGTCATTAGGTTAAGACCAATTTTGCTTGCAACCATTATTTCAACTCCGAATCCTATTCCATTGTTAAAATAAGCCTCTTCATTTCTAACATCTTTATTTAAATTATAATCTCTAACTAATTCTGAGTTACTATAAAAGTGATTGGCTTCATACACATATAAACTTGTTTTTTCGCCATCGGTCAACCTATACAAAAAAGTTAATCCTGTGCTAAATCTTGAAACATTGCTAGTTTTGTAAGGAGCAAAGTTTACTTGGAAACCAAATCGGCTTGGGGTATATCTATATGAAAGTCCGTAACCTGTTGTAAAACCTATACCTGCACCCAATGAATGTTTGGGTTTTGCCCTTGATTCTTCCTCATTTTGCGCAAGTAAGTTTGAACTGATAAATAATAATAGGATGATAGCGGATGATTTTAAAATGAAGGTTTTCATAATTTGTAGTTGTTAGGTGTTTAACAAATGTATCAAATATGACCACATAAAATATGTATTTTAAATCATGTAAATCAATATGATTCAAGAGATTCAGTCTACGATCTTTCCAGTTTAACACAGTGCCAGTGTTTCTAGCACGTTCCAAAGCTGCTAAATCCAAATCGGCAATCACAACGGTTTCGATGTTGGTATTACATTCACCTGCAATGGCATCAGGAGGAAAGGCGAAATCACTGGGTGTATATATGCCCGATTGAGCATAATTAATATCCATATTATCTACCGATGGAATATTACCTATGGTTCCTGCAGTGGCTACAAATATTTGGTTTTCTACAGCCCTACTTTGAGCGCATATTTTCACACGTAGATGCCCATGTTTTTCATCGGTGCTAAAGGGTACAAATATGATTTTGGCGCCTTTGTTACAGGCTATACGAGCCATTTCTGGGAACTCTACATCATAACAAATGTTTATGGCTATTTTACCACAATCAGTATTAAATACTTTTATTTCATTACCAGGTTTTACGCCCCACCATTTGGCTTCGTTTGATGTTATGTGGATTTTATATTGTTTTTCATAAGTACCATCGCGCTTAAATAAGTATGAAATATTATAAAGATTCTCACCTTCCACTTGAAGATGCGTACCCGCTATAATATTGATATTATATTCCATCGATAAACGAGAGAATAGTTCTATATAGTCTTCAGTATATTCGTCAAGCTTACGAATACTGTCCTCAGGACTCATACTTTTATATTCATGCAGTGATAGCAACTGAGTGGTGAATAATTCTGGAAATAATGCAAAGTCAGATTTGTAATTAGATGCTACATCCGTAAAGTATTCGCATTGCTGTGCAAATTGCTTAAAGCTATTGATTTTCCTAAGTTCGTATTGAATACAACAGATACGAACCTTTTTCATCAATACAATTCGCTCTTTTGTTTCAGGGATATAATCAAGGTTAATCCATTCTAAAAGCAATGCATAACCTTCACTTTCTAAATCCTCAGGTAAATAATCTTTGATGATTCTTTGGATAGTAAAACCTTGTGACAATTGAAAGGTAACTACCGGGTCTTTGATTTTTTTCTCAACCACACGTTTGATGTAGGCTCTAATACCAAACTCTTCTGAGTGCTCATTATAATTAGGTACACGTCCGCCAATGAGTATACGCTTCAGGTTTTTTTCAGCACATAATATTTTGCGCATTTCATAAAGCCTTCTGCCAATTTTAAGTCCTTGGTAGGCGGGATGCACCATTACCTCTATACCATATAAAGTGTCGCCATCCTCATCATGATTCGTGATGTATCCATTATCACATATTTCTTTCCATGTGTGATCATCATCGTATTCATCCCAACTTATAATAAGTCCGCTTGCTGAACCTACTATTTTTCCATTGTATTCAATCACCTGCATGCCATCAGAAAACAGCTTGTATTGGCTTTCTAACATGGCGTAAGTCATAGGCTCATTATTAGGGAAACAAATTTTTGAAAGCGCAATTATTTCATCAAAATCGCTTTTTTCAGCATTTCTTTCAATCAGTTTGGGCTTTCGAGATGCACGTGTTTTCATATTTTTTTCTGCTTATTTGGTACAAATACAGTCTTCAAATTTAGGTTATTTATTTCAATCGCTCACTTTCTAAAGGGTTTCTAATTTGAATAAATTGATTTTTGGTCAAGAATAAATTTACCTAAGTTTACACCAAAATTATTTTATACATTATGTCAATGGAATCTATTAAAGAAATCGCCATGCTTCAGGCCCAAATTGAAAAGGCTTGGGATAACAGAGAACTATTAAAAGAAGAGGTTACCCAAGATTTAATCAGGGTGGTGATGGAGGAGTTGGATAAAGGAATGATTCGAGTGGCAGAACCTCTGGCAGACGGTGCTTGGCAGGTGAATGAATGGGTGAAAAAAGCAGTAATTATGTATTTTCCTATTCAAAAGATGCATACCTATCATGCAGGTCCTTTGGAATACTATGATAAGATTGATTTGAAGAAAGATTATGCAGGTTTGGGAGTTAGAACTATACCTGGTGCTATTGCCCGCTATGGTGCATACCTTTCAAAAGGTGTAATTATGATGCCTAGTTTTGTAAATATTGGTGCTTATGTGGACGAAGGAACAATGATAGATACTTGGGCAACAGTGGGAAGTTGTGCTCAAATAGGCGGAGGTGTTGGTATCGGTGGTGTGTTGGAACCAGTTCAGGCTGCTCCAGTAATCATTGAAGACAATTGCTTTATTGGTTCGCGATGTATTGTAGTTGAAGGAGTGCATATACAAAAAGAGGCTGTATTAGGTGCTGGGGTTACCATTACCCAATCAACCAAAATTATTGATGTGACAGGTGCTGAACCTATCGAATATAGAGGGGTTGTGCCTGCTCGTTCAGTAGTTATTCCGGGTTCATATACCAAGAAATTTGCAGCAGGTAGTTATGAAGTGCCATGCGCATTGATTATTGGAAAAAGAAAAGAATCAACCGACTTGAAAACTTCTTTGAATGATAGTTTGAGAGAGTATAATTTAGCGGTGTAACTTTCGAATTAAGAAGTTGGAAATTTAATTCAATGAGAATCGGGTTTGATGCAAAGCGTGCTTTTAACAACCACACGGGTCTTGGAAATTATTCAAGGTTTGTGATTGATTCCTTGTTGACGTTTTTTCCTCAGCATGAATACTATCTTTTTACCCCTGGATTTGATAGCCAATTGAAAGATTATTTCGCTCCAAGACCTAATCTTCATATTGTAAGTCCTGAAGGAATTATTGATAAAACTTTTGCTTCAGCATGGCGCAGTCTTGGTCTGGTGAAAGAATTAGAGAAATATAAAATAGATGTTTTTCATGGCTTGAGTAATGAATTGCCAAATGGCATAGAAAAAACTAGCATCAAATCAATCGTAAGTATTCATGACCTCATTTTTTTGAGGTATCCCGATTATTATAACAATATAGATGCATACATATACAAGAAGAAGTTTAAGAATGCCTGCGAACACGCTACACATATTGTAAGTGTAAGTGAACAAACCAAACAAGATATCATCAATTATTTTAATACAAATCCTTCAAAAATAACTGTCGTTTACCAAGATTGTGATAAGCAATTTTATGATAAGCAATCGGAGCAAAAGAAGCAGTCTGTAGCAAAGAAATATGGACTTCCTGAACAGTTTTTTTTA